>NZ_JADDIL010000028.1:0-103951 GCF_020826795.1 Microtetraspora sp. AC03309
GCCGGGGACGCCGCGGACACCCGCACCGGGGCGGGCAGCGGCAGGTCGGAGATCTCCGCGTCGGGGTGGGCCGCGACCGCGTCGAGCAGGGTGAGCAGGTGGCCGGTCACGGCCTCGCAGTGCGCCCGCCCGAGGATCGCCGGATTGAACTGGACCCGCGCGGCGACGCCGTCCGGCCCGTCCACCATCTGGAGGTGCAGGGTGCCCCGGACCGCCTGGTTGAACATCATCCAGTCGACGGACACGCCGAGTCCGGGGAAGTCGGGGGCGTCCCCGTCGCGCCTGCGGTAGCTGACCGAGACCGGGGTGAGCGCGGTGCGCGGGCTCACCCCGCCCACCGCGCGGGCGAGCGGGACCTGCCGGTAGCGGTAGACGGCGCGCAGCTCGTCCCGCACCGCGCGGGCCAGCCCGGCGAACGTGCCCGCGAACGCCCCCTCGGGCGTGACCGTCAGCGGCAGCTCGTTGACGAACAGCCCGATGTGGTCTTGCGTCCGCTCGGTGCGGGTGGAGACGTCCACGGCCACCGCCGCCCCGTCGTTCCCGTACGCGTGGAGCAGGGTGTGCAGCGCGGCCAGCACCAGCTCGAACCGGGTGACCCCGATCCTCTCGGCCGTCGCGGCGATCTCCGGCCCGATCGCGAAGTCGACGGCCTCGCCCGCGGCGGCCCGGGTCGAGGGTGTGGTGAGCCCGGGGAGCAGCAGGTCCTGGTGGTCCCGCCAGCGGCTCCGCCAGAACTCGGCCGCCGCGTCGAGCCGCTCCGCCACCCGCGCGTTCTCCTCCGCGACGGCGTCGCCGTACGTGATGGGGAGGGGTGTCAGGGGCCTGCCCGCGTACGCGGCGGCGAGGTCCCGCACCAGGATGTCCTTGGACATGCCGTCGAAGACGGCGTGGTGGGCGACGAACACGAGGACGTGCCGTTCCGGGGCGAGGCGCAGGAGCGTGAAGCGGGCGAGCGGCCCGGTGCGCAGGTCCAGCCCGAGGCCCGTCTCGCGGTCGATCAGCCCGGCGGGGTCGCTCCCGGAGTCGTCCTGAAACCGGATGGGCGGGACCACGGCGGCGGGCACCCTCCCGAGGGCGCCGTCGCGTTCGACCAGGGCGACCGCGAGCGCGGGGTGGGCCTCGACGACCGCGCCGCACGCGGAGAGCAGCCGGTCGGTGTCGAGCGGGCCGTCGAACCACACGGCGAGCGGCATGTGGTAGACCCGGCCGCCCGCCCCCATCCGCTCGGTGATCCACATGCCGTGTTGCGCGAGGGAGGCCTGCTCTCCCTCGTCCACAAGCGTCAGTGACATCTCAATCGCCTTCCGTATGGAGCCTGGAGTCGCCGAGCAGCGCGGACAACTCCTTCTTGATCACCTTTCCCGACCGGTTCCGGGGCAGGTCGTCGACGACGAACACCCGCTCGGGGAGCTCGTGCCTGGCCACCCGGTCCATCAGGAAGGCGCGTACCTCGGTCGCGGACAGCCCGGCGGACCTGGGCACGATCGCGGCGGCGAGCGCGGTCCCGAGCACCGGGTGCGGGACGCCGAACACCGCCGCCTCCGCGACCCGCGGGTGTTCGTACAGCGCCGCCTCCACCTGCAGCGTGGAGACCTTGAAGGCGCCGGTCTTGACCACGTCGCTCTCCCGGTCCACCAGATAGAGGTAGCCGTCGGCGTCGACGTAGCCGAGGTCGCCCATCCGCACCCAGCCGTTCCTGAACGCCTGGGCGCTGGCGGCCGCGTCGCCGTAGTAGGAGCGGGTGGAGGTGGGCGACCGCATCCAGACCTCCCCGACCTCGCCGGCGGGCAGCGGGGTTCCCGCCTCGTCGGTGACGCGCAGCGCGCCGCCGAACGCGGGCCGCCCCAGGGCGGCGGGCCGATCCCGATCGAAGATCATGATGGTCTGGGCGGGCGCCGCCTCGGTGGACGTGTAGTAGTTGGTCACCGTCGCGTTGGGGAACGCCGCCGCCAGCCGCTCCGAGAGCGCGGGCGGCAGCGCGGCGGCGGCGGAGCCGAGCAGCAGCACGCTGGACATGTCGTGCCGCTCGTGCAGCCCCGCGTTGAGCAGCTCGATCGCCATGGACGGCACCATGAACACGGTCCCCGGCCGGTACGTCTCGATCATCCGGGCGAAGCGGCCGGGCGTGAACCTGGCGGGTGTCAGGACCGCCGGACGCGCGTCGAGGGCGTTCAGCAGCATGGTCTGACCGGCGTTGGTCCCGATCGGGAAGGCGTGCAGCAGATGACGGGAGTGCGCGAACCTGCGGCGGTTCGGCTGGGTGACGCATCCGTACGCCAGGTTGGCGTGGCTGGCGCCGACCCCCTTCGGCCGCCCGGTGGTGCCCGACGTGTAGAGGATCTGGGCCAGGTCCGCGGGCCGGACCCGCGCGTCGCCGTACGACGCCGGCCCGAGGCCCGATTCGACGTCCGCCGTGGCGGCGGCCCAGTGACCGCCGTCCGGCGGGGCGAGATCCCGGCCGTGCAGCACGGCGGAGGCCGCGCAGTGTTCCAGCATGTAGCGCGTCTCGGCGGGCGCGAGGCGGTCCGACAGCGGCACGGCGACCGCGCCCGCCTTGAGCACGCCGCAGAACGCCACGGCGAAGTCGATCCAGTCACGGCTGCCGAACAGCAGCGCGACCCGGTCCCCGTGCGCGACGCCGCGCCCGGCCAGCCCGCCGGCGACCGCCGTGGACCGCCGGTCCCACTCGGCGAACGTCATCGTCCCGTGGCCGTCGACGATCATCGCCACGCCGTCCGGCTCCTGTTCCGCGCGGATGCGCAGCAGCTCCGGAACGGTGTACGCGGTCAGGCCCGTCATGCGGGCACCTCCTTCGAGTCGCGCCGGGTCCCGCCCGGTACGCGGCCGCCGAGCGCCTGGACTCCGACCAGGTCGTCCGGCAGGGCGTCGGGCACCTCGGCGTCGAACCGCCGCAGCACTCCGGTCCGCATGGCGACGAGCGCGATCGTGGCGATGGCCAGGCCGAAGCAGGCGTACATGAGGCCGATCCCTCGCCCCTCGCCGGTGCCGAGCACCAGGCCGACCGTGCCCGCGAGCGGCCCGTCCGGGGCGAGCAGCGGCTCGAAGACCTCCGTGCCGTACGGCGCGACGAGGCCGAACCCGATCGGCAGCGTGGACCAGGCGACCAGCGTGTTGAGCGCGATGACCCGGCCGTGGAACCGCTGCGGCACCTTGACCTGGATGATCGTGGCGTAGACGCCGTTCAGCACGGTCAGGCAGAGCGACATGCCGAACGCGCCCACCGCGATCGTCACCAGGTCCGCGCGGAGCCCGGTCAGCAGGCAGAACACCGCCAGCGCGAGCGTGGCGACGAGCACGCCGTACAGGCGGCGCCGCCGCGGCCCGCCCCACGCGGTCATCGCCAGCCCGCCGAGGAAGACGCCGAGACCTCCGGCGAACGACACCCGGCCCACGTCGGCCAGCGACGCGAACGACAACACGAGCGGCGAGATCATCAGGAACAGCGGGGACAGGAACACGTTCAGCACCGCGAAGAAGACGAGCATCGCGCGAAAACCCTTGTTGCCCCACGAGTGCCGGATGCCGCCCGCCATCTCGGCGAGCATGCTCTCGCGGCGCCGCCAGGCCATCGACGACGGGAAGCGGACGAAGAGCACGATCAGCGTGGCGACCGCGTAGCTCGCCACGTCGATCGCGAGGATGCCCTCGAGCCCGATCGCCGCCATCAGGCCGACCGCGATCAGCGGCACCACGAGCTGCGCGGTTCCTGTGACCATCTGCACGACGCCGTTGGCGTGGCCGAGGAAGCGCTTCGGCACGAGCTGGGGAATGGCGGAGCCGTACGCCAGGCGCTGGAAGGTCAGCGCGACGGAGAGGCCGACCAGCAGGGGGTAGACGTGCCACACCTGGAGGTTGCCGGTCCAGAGCAGGACGCCCAGTACGAGCTGGGTGCCGCCCGCGCCGATGTCTCCGGCGAGCATGACCTTCCTGCGGTCGTAGCGGTCCACGATCGCGCCCGCGAGCGGCGCGGCCAGCATGCCGGGCACCAGGCCGAGCACGGCGAACAGCGCGAACCGGGCGAGTGACCCGGTGGTGAGATAGATCCAGATGGGGATGGCGAACTCGGTCAGCGCGGAGCCGGTGATCGAGATGAGCTGGCCCGCCGCGACCAGGAGGAACCGCCGCATGCTCGGCGGCGGCCCCGATCGGGCCGCCGCGCCGTCCTTCGGCCGCGCCGGACCGTGGACCGGGCCGGATGGTGTGCGCGACACGCCCTGTAGCCACCAGGTGCGCTCGTCGTCGTGTTCCAGCGGCCCTTCCAGCGGCGCCGTACGCCCCGAGGCGATGGCCGTGTGCGTGCCGGTGATGATCTCGGCCAGCTCGGCGGCGCGGTAGCGCATGAAGAAGTGCCCGGCCTCGTCGATCACCACGCAGGCCGCCGTGTCGGTGATCCGGTGCCACTCGCGGTAGCGCTCCTGGTAGAACTCGGCCGCCGGATCCCGTTCCCCCACCACCGAGATGATTGGCGCGCGTACTCCCGCTTCCTCCTCCTCGAAGAGCCGGGTGAAGTACCGCTCGGCCGCGCGGGTGCCCTCGCGCCGGTTCTCGACGATCAGCCGGATCTGCTCGCGGCCGAGATCCTCGACGTCGAGCCCCGCGGCGGTGAGGGCGTTGACCCGTCCCTGGTCGCTGGTCAGCCGGTCCATCAGCGTGCCGAGCCAGCCGAGACCACGACCGGGCTTGGCGAAGGGGAAGATGCCGCCGAGGTAGATGGCCTCCACCTCGCGTCCCGTCGCCTCCACCTGCCGGGCGATCTCGGTGATGAGCATGACGCCGAGCCCGCAGTGCCCGTAGAGCACGAGCGGCCCGGAGGCGCCGTCCGTGATCTCGATGATCTCGGCCACGCAGTCGCGTACGACCTCGTCGAACGGCCGGGCCTCCTCACCCAGCTCATGACCGGGTACGGCGACCGAGTACAACGCCCAGTCGGCGGGCAGCGCGTCGGCGAGCGGCTGGTAGACCACGGCGCTGCCCCCGCCGTACGGCACGCAGACGAGGGTGGAGGCGGCCTTCCTGGCGGGAGTGAGCCGGTGCAGCAGCGTGCGTGGGCCGGAGTCCCCGGTTTCGAGGAGCAGCGCGAGCTCGCGGACGCTCCGGTGCTTGAACAGGTCGAGCACGGTGACGGTGCGGTCCGGATACGCCTTGCGCAGCCGGGCGATCACCCGCATGGCCAGCAGCGAATGGCCGCCCAGCGTGAAGAAGTCGTCGAGCGCGCCCACCCGCTCCACGTCGAGCACGTCCGTCCAGATGTCCGCGACGGTCTCCTCGGCCGGCGTGGCCGGGGCGACGAAGAGGGCGGCCGGAGCCTCGGCGCCGAGCTCGGGGAGCCGGGCCCGGTCGACCTTGCCGTGCGATTTGAGCGGCAGCTCGTCGAGCCACGCGTACCTGACCGGGATCATGTAGGCGGGCAGCCGTTCGGCCAGCCAGGCGCGCATCTCGATCGCGTCCGGTCCCTCGGCCCGCGCGTCGGGACGGTCGGGGAGGGCATGGCCGACGAGATAGGCGACGAGCTGCTCGCCACGGGGCTCGACGACGGCCTGGGCCACGTCGGGGTGGTCCGCGAGCACGGACTCCACCTCGCCCAGCTCCACCCGGTAGCCGCGGATCTTCACCTGGAGGTCGCGGCGGCCGAGGAACTCCAGGTCGCCCGAGGGTGACCACCTGCCGAGATCTCCGGTGCGGTACATGCGCGCCCCGGGCCCGCCGTACGGGTCGGGGACGAAGCGGTCGGCGGTCAGGCCGGGCTTGCCGAGGTATCCGCGTGCCAGCCGGTCGCCGCCGAGGTAGATCTCGCCGGGCACGCCGACCGGGACCGGCCGCATCCGCTCGTCGAGCACGTGCACCCGCGCTCCGGGAAGCGGGGACCCGATCGGAAGGCTCGTCGATGAGATCGAGGCCGCCGGGTGCGTGGAGACGGCCGGAGGCGGCGGAGAAGGAGTGACCTCGTAGGTGGTCACACCGACCGTCGCCTCGGTGGGCCCGTAGTGGTTGACCACCCGGCACTCGCCCAGCGCGGCCAGTTCGCCCGCCCATCCGCGCGGCGCCGCCTCACCGCCGAGGAGCAGGAGCTTCGCGGGCAGCAGTTCTGCGGGTTCGGCGTCCGCGAGCAGCGCGGCCAGGTGCGACGGAGTGATCTTGAGGTAGTCCACCCCGACCCGGCGGAACGTCTCCGCCAGCTCGGGCCCCGCCGTACGGGAGGGGACGAGGTGCAGCGTGCCGCCGGTCATCAGGCACAGGTAGAACACCGTCACGCCGAAGTCGAAGGCGAGCGACTGGAGCAACGCGAAGGACGACCCCGGCTCGACGCCGAGCCGTTCCCTGACGCCCGCGAGATAGACGAGGACCTCGTGGTGCTGGACCCCCACCCCCTTGGGCCGCCCGGTGGTGCCGGACGTGTAGATCACGTACGCCAGGTCGCCCGGGGCGCCCCGGACGCCGTCGGCCCCCCGGCTTCCGTCCCCGACGCCGCGCGCGCCGCCGCTCCCCGTGCCACCCTCCGTACCGTCCGATTCGTGGAGGACCGGGATCACGTCATCGGGGAGTCGGTCGCGCAGGTCGGCGCTGGTCACCACGATCCCGGCACCGGCGTCGGCCAGGACGTAGGCGAGCCGCTCGGCCGGGTGCTCGGGATCGAGCGGCAGGTAGGCCGCGCCCGACTTGAGCACGCCGAGGACCGCGACCGCGAGCCCGGCCGACTGCTCCAGACAGATCGCGACCCGGTCGTCCGGCCCCGCGCCGAGCCCCCGCAGGCGGCGCGCCAGCCGCTCGGCCCGCAGGTCCAGCTCGGCGTACGTGAGCGAGACGTCGCCGGAGACGACGGCCGTGGCCGAGGGGGTGCGCGCGGCCTGTGCCGCGATCACCTCATGCAGCAGCACACCGTCGAACGGCGGTACCGGCGGTACCGGCGGGACCGGCGGGACCGGCGGGACCGGCGGTACCGGCGGTACCGGCGCGGACGCGCCGAACGCCAGCACCCGGCCGAGCTCCTCCGGAGGGAGAATCTCCAGTTCGGACGTCCGCGCTCCGGGATCGGCGACGATCGACCGGAGCAGTCGCTCGAAGCAGGCGGCCATCCGCCGGATCGTCTCGGCGGTGAACAACTCGGTGCGGTAGGTGATGTTCCCGCGCAGTCCCTCCCCGGTCTCCATCAGGTAGAGGGCGAGGTCGAACCGGGTGGCGGACACCTCGATCGGGTACGCCGACATGCCCAGCCCCTGGGTGCGCAGCGGCGCCGACCGGTAGTTCTGCAGCGCGAACATCACCTGGAAGACCGGCGACCTGCTGACGTCGCGCTCGACGCCGAGTTCGCCCACGAGCCGGTCGAAGGGAAGCTCCTGGTGCGCGTAGGCGTCGAGCGCGGTCTCCCGCACCCGGGCGAGCAACTCGGTGAACGACGGGTCGCCGGACAGGTCGGCCCGCATCGGCAGCGAGTTGATGAAGAGCCCGACCACCCGTTCCAGTTCCGGCAGGTCGCGTCCGGAGACGGGTGAGCCCACCGCGAAGTCGTGCTGCCCGGAATAGCGGGAGAGCAACACCTGGAACGCGGCGAGCAGCGTCATGTACGGCGTCGCGCCGTGCGCCCTGCCCAGTTCCGCCAGCGCGTCGCCGAGCTCGCGGTCCAGTTCCAGTCCGTGGGCGGCGCCGTCCCATCCCTGTTCGGGCGGACGCGGCAGGTCGGTGGGCAGCTCCAGCGGCGCCAGCCCGGCCAGCCGCTCCCGCCAGTAGCGGATGTCGTCGTCGTGGGACCGCCCCCGCTCCCAGAGCGCGTAGTCGCCGTACTGCGCCGGCGGCGGCGCGAGACCGGCGTCGGTCCCGGTCCGGTACACCTCGTGGAGGGCGAGGAGCTCCTCCACCACGATGTCGCAGGACCAGCCGTCGGTGACGGTGTGGTGCATCGTGAGCAGCAGCGCGTTCTCGGCCGGGCCGAGCCGGACCAGGAGGGCGCGGAGCAGCGGACCGGTCGCGAGGTCGAAGGGCCGGTCCAGTTCCTCGCGCACCGCGGCGGTGTCGTCCGACAGCCGCAGCTCGACCACCGGCTCCGTGTCCACGACGATCTCGGGTGTGCCGTCGTCCGTGGTGACGAACCGGGCGCGGAGGCTCTCGTGACGCCGCGCGACGTCGGTGAGTGCCCGGTCGAACGCGTCCTCGTCGATCTCGCCGTCCAGCCGGACGGCGAAGGCGACGGTGTACGCGGTGGTTCCCGGGGCGTACTGCTCAAGGAACCACAGCCGCTCCTGGGCGTGCGAGAGCGGTGGAATGGTGCCGGGCGGGCGCGGCGGCACCGTCACGGTGGCCGCCTGCGCCACCTTCAGCCGCTGGGCGAGCAGTGCCTGTTTCGCCGGTGAGAGCCCGGTCCGCGTCACGATGCCGCCACCTCGGCGGTTTCCAGCGTTCTTGACATGACATTCCCCTTGCGACCGGTTCCGCCAGTGCTGCCGCGCGGACGCGGCGAACGTGCCGGCGGCCGATGCCGACGACGATGCGTGACGGCGCCGCGTGGTGACGGCGCGCTGACGACGACGCGCTGACGACGACGCGCTGACGACGTTCTGAACGGTGCGGTGATCAGTACGGTTGATCAGATGGACTGATGCTGACGACGATGCTGACGACGATGCTGACGACGATGCTGACGACGACGTTGACGGCAGACGTTCGAGGCAGTGCTGCGTGCGTGTGCTGCGTGCGTGTGCTGCGTGCGTGCGGTGGTGCGGTGCTGTGCCGTACCGACGACACCGAGTCGATCGCCGCGGCACGGAGGGTCGCTGCCACTCGCGCTGCGGAAACCCGGACGTCGGCAATATGAGTGGGAACGCTCCCACGGCAGTGGAGGCTAGAGATTACGCCTTTGGTTCGTCAAGTGTCATGGATGTTTCAGTCCGTTATTACCGACTAAAGCCCAGAAGTGGTGATATTTCCGCAGTTCATGGAATGGGCAGGTGAAACAGCGAGCCCGCCTCATCACTTCGGGGATTGACAGCGATCTCTCTCGAATCTACGCTCCGGTGGGAGCGCTCCCAAGGACACGTGTGGCCGTGAACGGCCGTGCCGTGGTTGAGCGCGCCTTCGATCGCCGACGCCCAGGAGCGCACCACCCGTGATCGTCACCGCTGCACCGCCTCCGAGCCTGCGGCCACCCCCCTCGGATCAGGACCTCCGGTCGCTGCTGCTCATCCGGCACTTCGAGCTGGCGCTGCTCCGGCTTTTCGAGCAGGGAGCGGTCAGCGGGACGACGCACACGTGTCTGGGGCAGGAGTACATCCCCGTCGCGCTGACGCCGCTGCTCCGGGACGACGACTTCGTGTTCAGCAACCACCGGGGACACGGGCACTTCCTCGCCCGCCACGCGGAGCCGTACGGGCTGCTCGCGGAGATCATGGGACGTGAGGGCGCGGTGTGCGGCGGGATCGGCGGCAGCCAGCACCTCTACCACCGGAGGTTCCTGTCCACCGGGGTCCAGGGCGAGAGCCTGCCCGTGGCGACCGGCGTGGCGCTGAAACTCGCCGGCTCCGGAGCACTCGCCTGCGCCTACATCGGCGACGGCACGTGGGGGGAGGGCGCCGTCTACGAGGCGCTGAACATGGCCCTGCTGTGGCGCCTCCCCCTTCTCGTCGTGGTCGAGCACAACGGCATCGCCCAGTCCACTCCGACGTCCGCGCAGCTCGCCGGGACGATCGGCGCCCGGGCGGCCGCGTTCGGCGTGCGCCATCACCGGGTCACCTCCACCGAGGTCGAGGAGATCCGGGCCGGCCTCGCCCCGCTGGTCCACGCCGTACGGGCCGAGCCGTCGCCGCTGGTCGTCGAGTTCGTCACACACCGGATCGGCCCGCACAGCAAGGGCGACGACACCCGCTCACCGGCGGAGATCCAGCGGGCACGCGAGTCCGACTGGTACGCCCGCTACGCCGAGGCCGACCCCGAGCGGTTCGGCCGGATCGACCGGGAGCAACTCGCGCTGGTGCGACAGGTCACCGCCGAGGTCACCGCCCGCCCCCTCGTGGTCCCTCCGCCCGCGTTCCAGGAGGTACCCGGACAAGCCACCGCCGGGCGGGCCTCGGGACGGCGGCCGTGACGCGGGTCTCCGAGCACCTCAACCAGGCCCTGCACGACCTCATGGAGTCCGATCCGGCCGTGCACCTGCTCGGTGAGGACATCTCCGACCCGTACGGCGGGGCGTTCAAGGTCACCAGGGGGCTGTCCAGCCGGTTCGGCTCCCGCGTCAGGTCCACGCCGCTGAGTGAGGGCGCCGTCGCGGGCGTCGGCGCCGGACTGGCGCTCGCCGGGGACAAGGCCATCGTCGAGATCATGTTCTCCGACTTCGTGGCGCTGGCGTTCGACCAGATCACGAACTTCGCCGCCAAGTCCACCACCATGTACGGCAGGCCCGTGCCCGTGCCGCTCATCGTGCGCTGCCCGACCGGCGGCAACCGCGGCTACGGCCCGACGCACAGCCAGAGCCTGCAGAAGCACTTCATCGGGGTGCCCGGCCTCTCCCTGTTCGAGATGACGCCGTTCCACGACGCGGCCGAGCTGTTCGCCCGGATGTTCTCCCTGGACCGGCCGTGCCTGTTCTTCGAGGACAAGGTGCTCTACACCCGGCACATGTACCGCCTGGACGACCTGTTCAGGTTCGAACTCGCCGGCGACACCGCACGGGTCTTCCTCGACGGTACGGCGGAGCCTGACTGCACACTCATCACGCACGGCGGGCTGGTCCACCGGACGCTGGACGCCATGCGGGCGCTGCTCCTGGAGGACGAGCTGGTCTGCGAGCTGCTGGTCCCCGCCCAGCTCTACCCGGTTCCGCACCTCCCCGACCTGGAGGAGGCGCGGCACGTCTGCGTGATCGACGACGGCACCGAGGGCGGCACGTGGGGCGCCGAGGTCGCCCGTGTGCTCTACCCGCGGCTGTGGTCCGGGCTGCGCCGCCCGATCACCCTGGTCAACTCGGCGGACAGCGTCATCCCCGCCGCTCCTCATCTCGAACGTGACGTGCTGGTGCAGGCCGGCCACATCCAGACCGCCGTACGCGAGGCCCTTTCATGAGCGATTTCCGGGTGCCGAAGCTCAACAACAACGACGCGGCGTACGTCCTCGTGGAGTGGCTGGCCAAGGACGGCGACGCCGTACGGGCCGGGGACCCTCTCGTCACGGTGGAGACCTCCAAGACGGTCGAGGAACTGACGGCCGAGGAGGAGGGCGTCCTTCGGCGGCTCGTCCGGGAGGGAGCCGAGTGCGCCCCCGGTCAGACCATCGCCCGGCTGCTCGCGCCCGGCGACGAACCGCCCGGCGACGAGGCGTCCGGCGACGGGTCGCCCGGCGGCGCGTCACCCGGCAGTGATCCTCTCGCGGGCACGGGCGGGGACGACATCGTCGTCACCGCGCCCGCGCGGAGACTGATCGACGAGCTGGGCATCTCACCGGATCGGATCCGCGCGCTCGGCAGGAAGGTCGTCAGGCGCGCGGACCTGGAAGGGCTCGGAGCCGGCCCGGTCGGCGGGGCGACGGGCGAGCAGCCTCCGGGTGAACAGGATGAGCACGACGCGGGCGAGCTGATCGCGCTGTCGCGGGCGCAGCGGCGGACAGCGGAGGTCGTCGAGCGGTCACGCCGGGAGATCCCGTCGGCCTTCACCCTCATGAACGTCGACGTGACCGACGCGCTGCCGCTCACCCGTGACCTGACCCGGCGGCACCGGGTCCTCGTCGGGGTGCCCGAACTGGTCGTCAAGGCCGTGGGCGGGCTCCTCGACGTCTTCCCGCTCTTCTTCGCGTCGCCGGTCCCCGGCCCGCACGGTCCGCGTGCCAGGCGTGCCGCCGGCGCGGACGTCGGCGTGACGGTCGACGTGGGCAAGGGGCTGTTCATCCCGGTCGTCCGGGACGCGGCCGGCCGCTCCGTCGCCGAGATCGCGCGGGACCTGACCGGCTTCCGCCGTACGGCGCTCGAAGGGAGCTTCCGGGAGCGAGACCTCCGGGGCGGCGCGATCACGCTCACCCTGCACACGTACGACGGCATCGTCATGGCGGCGCCCATCGTCTTCCCCGGCCAGACGTGCGCGCTGGCGCTGACCGCGCCGCGTCCCGAGGTGGTCCGGGAAGGCGACGGCTTCACCGTACGGAAAATCTGCGGATTGGGACTTTCCTACGACCATCGTTTCATCAACGGACGGGAAGCGGCGGAATTTCTCGGTGCGCTCCGGACGGTGCTGGAAAACCCCGGACATTTCAATACGTGAGAATTGGACCAGCCTGATGAATTCACCGGCGAGATTTCCATCGGACTTCGTCTGGGGCGCCGCCACCGCCGCGTACCAGATCGAGGGCGCGACCACCGAGGACGGCCGCGGCGTGTCCGTGTGGGACACCTTCAGCGCCGTCCCGGGGAACGTGCGTGACGGCGACACCGGGGAGCCGGGAGCCGACCATTACCACCGTTACGCCGAGGACCTCGACCTCATGTCGGAGCTCGGCCTGCAGAGCTACCGGTTCTCGATCGCCTGGCCGCGGATCCAGCCGTCCGGCTCCGGCGTGCCCAACCAGAAGGGCCTGGACTTCTACCGGCGGCTGGTCGAGGGGCTGGTGGAGCGCGGCATCCGCCCGATGGCCACGCTGTTCCACTGGGACCTCCCTCAGGAGCTCCAGGACCGGGGCGGCTGGGAGAACAGGGACACGGCGGAGCGGTTCGCCGACTACGCCGAGATCGTGTTCGGCGCCCTGCACGTCAGGGACTGGGTGACGATCAACGAGCCGAAGACCGTCGTGGACTGCGGCTACCGGGAGGGCATCCATGCTCCCGGGGTGAAGGACGACGCGCGGGCGTTCGTCGCCTTGCACCACCTGCTGCTGGGGCACGGGCTCGCCTCGCAGCGCCTGCACGCCGGGCACCCCGGGCGACGCATCGGCCCGGCGCTGAACCTGCACCCGTCCTATCCGGCCGACGAGAGCCCGGAGGCGCTCGCCGCCGCGCGCCACCAAGACGGCCTGGAGAACCGCCTGTACCTCGACCCGATCTTCAAGGGGCGCTACCCCGAGGACACCATGGCGTGGATCGCGGAGCGCGGCCCGATGCGCGACCACATCCAGGAGGGCGACCTCGCCACGATCAGCGAGCCGATCGACCTGCTGGGTGTGCAGTACTACACGCCGATCTTCGTGAACGGCGAGGGCGAGCGGGTCTTCACGCACCCGAGGGCGCAGGCGGAGTGGCTGGAGATCTATCCCGAAGGCTTCCACGACATCCTGGTCCGCCTCGAGAAGGACTACGGCGGCGTGCCGCTGGTGATCACCGAGAACGGCCTGGCCACCGTGGACGCCCCCGGCCCCGACGGGCGGGTACGCGACACGGAGCGGATCGACTATCTGCGCGACCACCTGACCGCGATGCACCGTGCGATGGCGGAAGGCGCCCGCGTCGAGGCGTACCACGTGTGGTCGCTGCTGGACAACTACGAGTGGGCCGAGGGCTACAGCCAGCGCTTCGGCATCGTGCGCGTCGACTACGAGACCCAGAAGCGCACTCCCAAGGACAGCGCCCTCTGGTACCGGGACGTCATCAAGTCCGGCGAGGTGCGCTGACACCGGATCGGAGGCTCCACCGCTCCGCGCTCGGGTGCCCGGGAAGGCATCCGGGCGCCCGAGCCCCGGATACGACGACCGCGGTCGAACCCCGGAACCCCACGCCTGTGTTCGCCGCCGTCCCGACGGCCCCGGCCCGGTCCGGGACGGCTGATCTCCATGTCCCAACGGGTATTCCGTCGCCCCGGACGGCGATTTGTCCCGGGCGGCGATTTCCCGTGTCTCGGACGGACCCGGCCGGGACCTGGGAAATCGCGGTCTTCCAGCGGTTTTCTCCTGGTTCCATGAATCGGCGCGTCACTCCGCCGATTTAGTTGACTCTTCCGCCAAAACGCCCTAACTTACCCGCTGTGGGAGCGCTCCCATCCCTCCGGCGTATCACCGGCCATACGTGATGATTGGGCTCGCTTACGCTGATATGACCGTTCCCCGGCGAAAGGACATCCCCCGTGGCCCAGTACGAAATCCTTGGTGGCGGCTACCAGGCCGAGATCAGCCCTCGGGGCGCCGCCCTGCGGGTTCTCCGGCACGACGGCCGCGACCTGGTGACGAGCTGGCCTGAGGATGGGCCGATCCCCTACTACAGCGGCACCCTGCTCGCCCCCTGGCCCAACCGCGTCGCGGGCGCGGCGTACGACTTCGAGGGCGAGCACCACGAGCTCCCGGTCAACGAGCCCGACCGGGGGAACGCCCTGCACGGTTTCGTCGCCGACGTGCCGTGGACCGTGGCCGAGCTGTTCGCCGCCGAGGACGACCACGGCTTCGTCCGGCTCACGCACACCATCGAGCCGACGCCCGGTTACCCGTTCCATCTGGGTCTCCAGGTGCGCCACGACGTGTCGGCGAGCGGCCTGGTCACCACGGTCACCGCGGAGAACGTCGGCACGAACGCCGCGCCGTACGGCTGCGGCCCGCACCCGTGGCTGCTCGCCGGTCCGGACGTCGAGGCGTACGAACTCGACCTCCCCGCCGGGCAGGTGCTGACGACGGACGAGTTGCTCCGCCCGCGTGCCCTGGAGGACGTCTCGGGCACGCCGTACGACTTCCGGCAGCCGCGCGCGCTCGGCGCCACCGCGATCGACCACGCCTTCACCGGCCTGACCGCGGGCCGGGTCCGGCTGCGCGGGCCGGAGGGCGGGGTGGAGATCTCCTGGGATCTCGCGGTGATGCCCTGGGTGCAGGTCTGCACGGGCACCGGACTCGGCCACCGGGGCGTGGCCGTGGAGCCGATGACCTGCCCGCCGGACGCTTTCAACTCGGGCACCGACCTCGTCGTGCTCAAGCCGGGGGACACGCACGAGGCCAGGTGGACGATAACGACCTTCTGACCTGACAGCGGGAACACAAATGGATAGCAAGACGAAGCGGCGGCTGTCCCCCGCCCAGCTCGACGCCCTTGTCCTCGACGCGCTCGGCACGGGGGTCGTGTCGGCGGAGGAGCTCCCGGACGGGTTCGCCAACGCCGTGTGGCGCCTCGGCCTGGAGGACGGGCGCCAGGTGGTACTCAAGGTCGGCCCTCCCCCCGATCTGGAGCTCCTGACCTACGAGCGTGATCTGCTGCGGACCGAGGCCATGGTGTACCACCTGGCCTCCGGCTCCGGCGTGCCCCTCCCGGACCTGCTGTACGCGGGCTACGACGATCCCCTCGTCGGCGGCGACTACCTGATCCTGTCGGCGCTCGACGGCGTGCCGTGGAACCGGGCGACGCTCGGCCCCGACCACGAGAACACCCTCAGGTTCGAGCTCGGCCACCACCTCGCCCGGCTGCATACGATCCCGGGCGACGGCGTCTTCGGCTATCCGTACGCGGGCCTGACGGGGCCGAGCTGGCGGGAGGCGTTCCTCGTCATGGTGGGGGCGATCCTCGACGACGCCGTACGGTACGCGACGCCGCTGCCGGCCTCGCTCCTGGAGATCGCCGGCCTCGTCTACTCCAACGCGTACGCGTTGGACCAGGTGACCCGGCCCGCGCTCGTCCACTTCGACATCTGGCCGGGCAACGTGTTCCTGTCCGGCATGGACGGTGGCGACGACGGTGGTACGGGCGGCCGGCCGCGGATCCAGGCGCTCATCGACCACGAGCGGGCCTTCTGGGGCGATCCCCTCGCCGACTTCGTCACACCGACGATCTTCGCGGAGCTGCGGGACGACGACCCGCTGCTCGTGGGCTACCGGGAGGCCGGAGGCACCCTGGCGACCGGCCCGGAGGCGCGGATCCGCGACGCCCTCTACCGGACCTACCTCTACCTGATCATGCTGGTGGAGAACGGCCCCCGCCAGTATCCGGAGGAGGCCTACGCGCCGCTCCGCACGCGCACGGCCGACTCCCTCACCCGCGCCCTGAACGTCCTGCGTTGACGTTCGCCGCCGCCATGCGAAACGCCTGCCTCAGCGTGCGCATTGCGGCCGATACTCATTACCCACATACGGCCGTTTCCACATCAGACGCTTCAGAACACCTCCCAGGAGACTCCGGGGAGATCTCGAATCGATATCGCGGCGAAACCACCGGCGAATGTCCCTCGACGTCATCAACGTGATCTCACTACGTGGACATGACGTCCGTCTTCACTGACCGTGTGCAATAACCTGGTATGTCGTGAGCGCAATCAATCTCGATTCCTGGCGTGACCTGCCCGCGGCCCAGCAGCCGGACTGGCCCGACCGCGGCGAACTCGACAAGGTCGTGTCCGAGCTTCAGGGGCTGCCGCCGCTGGTGTTCGCCGGAGAGTGCGACCAGCTGAAGGCGAGCCTCGCGGCCGTGGCCCGCGGTGAGGCCTTCGTGCTGCAGGGCGGCGACTGCGCGGAGACCTTCTCCGGCGCCACCGCCGACAACGTACGGAACAAGCTCAAGACGCTGCTGCAGATGGCGATCGTGCTCACGTACGCCGCCAAGATCCCGGTCGTCAAGATCGGCCGCCTGGCGGGGCAGTTCGCCAAGCCGCGCTCCAAGAACACGGAGATCCGCGACGGGCTGGAGCTGCCCGCCTATCGGGGTGACATGGTCAACGGCTTCGACTTCACCGCCGAGGCCCGCACGCCGGATCCGGGCCGCCTGCTGCGCGCCTACCACTCCTCGGCCGTCACGCTGAACCTCGCCCGCGCGTTCGCCAAGGGCGGCTACGCCGACCTGCGCCAGGTGCACGCCTGGAACCAGGACTTCGTGGCCGAGTCCCCTGCCGGACGGCGCTACGAGCAGCTCGCCCGTGAGATCGACCAGGCCCTCGCGTTCATGCGAGCCTGCGGCCCGGAGCCCGACGAGTTCCACACGGTCGACTTCTACTCCTCGCACGAGGCGCTGATCCTCGACTACGACCGCGCGCTCACCAGGGTCGACTCCCGGACCGGCCTGCCGTACGACGTGTCGGCGCACATGGTCTGGATCGGCGAGCGCACCCGGCAGCTCGACGGAGCCCACGTGGAGTTCTTCAGCCGCATCCAGAACCCGATCGGGGTGAAACTCGGGCCGACGACGACGCCCGAGGAGGCGCTCACGCTGGTCGAGAAGCTCAACCCGGACAACGAGCCCGGGCGGCTCACCTTCATCAGCCGGATGGGCGCGGGCAAGGTCCGCGAGGCCCTTCCGACTCTCGTGGAGAAGGTCACCGCGAGCGGTGCCACGGTGGCGTGGATCTGCGACCCGATGCACGGCAACACCTTCGAGGCGCCGAGCGGCCACAAGACCCGCCACCTGGACGACGTGCTCGACGAGGTGGCCGGATTCTTCGAGGTGCACCGCGCGCTGGGCACGCACCCGGGCGGCATCCACATCGAGTTCACGGGTGACGACGTGACCGAGTGCGTGGGCGGCGGGCACCCGATCGTGGAAGAGGATCTGTCGCTGCGGTACGAGACCGCCTGCGACCCGCGCCTCAACCGCAGCCAGTCGCTCGACCTGGCCTTCCGCGTCGCGGAGCTGTACCGCTCGCAGTCCTGAACCGCGGTGTCCTGAGCCGCTCGCAGTACTGAACCGCGGGCGGTCCTGAACGGCGGGCGCGCGGCCGTGAACGGTCGACACTGAGCCGCCGGTTCCGAGCGAACACTCATGAACCGGCGGCCCTCGGCGGGGCCGTGCGCGTCAGCCGTGGCAGGCTGGCCAGGGCGGGCCTGCCGTTCGAAGAGCCCGGCCGCGTTCAGCGGACCGGGACGCGCCCTACTTCTGCTTCATCTCCGCGTCGATCTCGGCGCGGATGGCGTCCATGTCGAGCCCCCGAAGCTGCTTGATCAGGTCGTCGAGCGCCGGAGCGGGCAGGGCACCGGGCTGGGCGAACACCACGATGCCGTCCCTGATCGCCATGATCGTGGGAATCGCCGTGATGTCGAACCCCTCGGACAGACCGGGCTGAGCCTCCGTGTCGATCTTGCCGAACGTGATGTCGTCGTGCTGCTCGGACGCCTTCTCGAAGATCGGGGCGAACGTACGGCAGGGGCCGCACCACGACGCCCAGAAGTCCAGCAGCACGATGCCCTTGTCGGCGATCTCGTTGAAGTTCTTCTCGGTTACCTCGATGGTCGCCATCGGCGACTCCTTTCGTCTGCGTCTCAGCGGGCATAACCCCTTGCCCCCTGCCCAGCATTCCATCCGTGGCCGGGCGGGTACATGACGGCTGGAAGCCTCCTTTTCGGGGACAGGAGACGCCATGACCACGCAAGCCTCGCGCCCGGCGCCCAAGGAGCGGATCCGGACCGGGGCCCGGCTCATCTCCTGGCTCGCCACCACCGACCACAAGGTGATCGGGCATCTCTACCTCATCACGTCTTTCTGCTTCTTCCTGGTCGGCGGCCTGTTCGCGATGATCATCCGGGCGGAGCTGGCGGCACCCGGACTGCAGTTCGTGACCAACCAGCAGTACAACGAGTTCTTCACCATGCACGGCACGATCATGCTGCTGCTCTTCGCGACACCCTTGTTCGCCGGTTTCGCCAACGCGATCATGCCGCTGCAGATCGGGGCGCCGGACGTCGCATTTCCCCGCCTGAACGCCGTGGCGTACTGGTTGTTCCTGTTCGGCGGGATCATGGTGCTGGCTGGTTTCGGAACCGCGGGGGGCGCCGCGGCGTACGGATGGACCGGCTACGCCCCGCTGTCGCTCATCCAGTTCAGCCCGTCCCACGGCGTCGATCTGTGGATCATGGGCCTCGCCCTGTCCGGTCTCGGGACGATCCTCGGCGCGGTCAACTTCGTCACCACGATCATCGGGCTGCGTGCGCCCGGCATGGTGATGTTCCGGATGCCGATCTTCACGTGGAACATCCTGCTGACCTCGGTCATGGCGCTCCTGGCGTTCCCGGTGCTGGCGGCGGCTCTGATCGTCCTGGAGATCGACCGGAAGATGGGCAGCCGCGTCTTCCATCCGGAGACCGGCGGAGCGATCCTCTGGCAGCACCTGTTCTGGTTCTTCGGGCATCCCGAGGTCTACATCATCGCCCTGCCGTTCTTCGGGATCATCACCGAGGTCATCCCGGTGTTCAGCCGTAAGCCGCTGTTCGGCTACGTCGGCATGGTGGGCGCCACGATCTCGATCACGCTGCTGTCCATGGCAGTGTGGGCGCACCACATGTTCGCCACCGGGCAGGTGCTTCTGCCGTTCTTCTCGTTGATGAGCTTCCTGATCGCGGTGCCGACCGGGATCAAGTTCTTCAACTGGACCGGCACGATGTGGCGCGGCCACCTGAGCTTCGAGGCGCCGATGCTCTTCTGCGTCGGCTTCCTGGTGACGTTCCTGCTGGGCGGCCTCACCGGCGTCATCCTCGCCTCACCGCCGCTGGACTTCCACGTCACCGACACCTACTTCGTCGTGGCCCACTTCCATTACACGGTCTTCGGGACCGTGGTCTTCGCGATGTTCGCCGGCTTCTACTTCTGGTGGCCCAAGCTCACCGGGAAGATGCTGGACGACCGGCTCGGAAAGATCCACTTCTGGAGCCTGTTCGTCGGCTTCCAGATGACGTTCCTCGTCCAGCACTGGCTCGGCGTGGACGGCTTCCCGCGCCGATACGCCGACTACGCCGCGTCCGACGGCTTCACCACGCTGAACGTCGTCTCCAGCTGCGGGGCGTTCCTCCTGGGCATCTCGACGCTGCCGTTCCTCTACAACGTCTGGCGTACGGCACGGCACGGGAGACGGGTGCGGGTGGACGATCCGTGGGGGTTCGGCAACTCCCTGGAATGGGCCACGTCATGCCCGCCGCCACGTCACAACTTCCTCACCATCCCGCCGATCAGGTCCGAGCGTCCCGTCTTCGACCTGCGCTATCCGCGGGTTCCCCGTACGGAGCACCTGGACCGCGGCAAGCGGGGCGTCATCGATCCCGAACGCCCGTGAATGTGGGTATGACTCCTCCATGCCCCCGAGCTTCCTCGATGTCGGCTGGATCACGTGCGCCCACGACGGATGTGCCGGCGCCGCCCATCAGCCGTACGGACGCTGCCTGGCCCACCTGGGCCCCGACGAGCTGGATTCGCGCCTCCGGGCCCTCTCTCCCGGGCAGGGCGTCGACCTGCGCGGCACCCTGGTCGGCGCGGAACTGCTCGACCTCGTGCTCGCCGCGACCCGCCGATCTCTCGGCCGTGCCCGGTTCGACCTGGCGCGCTTCACCTCTCCCGCCCGTTTCGCCGGGGTGGAGTTCCTC
Source organism: Microtetraspora sp. AC03309 (assembly GCF_020826795.1). Classification (NCBI taxonomy): domain Bacteria; kingdom Bacillati; phylum Actinomycetota; class Actinomycetes; order Streptosporangiales; family Streptosporangiaceae; genus Microtetraspora; species Microtetraspora sp. AC03309. The sequence goes on from NZ_JADDIL010000028.1 coordinate 20,227, forward strand.
GGCGACGCGTCGTTCGCCCGCGCCCGCTTCGACGGCCTCGCGTCGTTCTTCGGGTCCAGGTTCACCGGCAACGTCTCCTTCGCGGAGACCACGTTCGCCCGCGAGTTGTCGATGCACGGCGCCCGCGTCCACGGCCACGCGTCCTTCGACCGGGTGCGGGTGGGCAGCGACGCGCTCTTCGGCGACGCGTGCCTGTCGTCCGCCTCCTTCGACCAGGCCGATTTCACCGGGTTCACCTCGTTCGACGGCACCCGGTTCCACGGTGAGGCCCGGTTTCGTGGCGCCAGATTCCGGAAAGCCGTCTCCCTGTCCAGGTCGGCCTTCGACGGCGCGGCCGCGTTCGAGGGCGCCCGGTTCGCCGGCGGCGCCTTCCTGTCCCCCTCGTCGGTCGCCGGGCGCCTCGTGCTCGCCGGGGCGCGTACGGACGGCAAGCTGGAGATCGACGCGTCCGGGTGCCTGATCGACCTGCGCAACGCCCAGGTCACGGGGCGCCTGGTGTTGCGGCTGGACGACGCCGACGTGGACCTGCGCGGGCTCGTCTCCCGCGGCCAGGCGAGCGTGGTCCGCCGCGCCGGACGGGTCCGGGTGCTCTCCCTGGAGCGGCTCGACGTCGACCGGCTCTCCCTCACGGGCGTGGATCTGGCCGGATGCCATCTGGCGGGTGTGCCCGACCCCGGGCGGCTGCGGCTGACCGGCTGCGTGTTCGCCACCACCCCGCGCGGGGTCCAGCTCCGGCTGAGCTGGCCGCCCGTGCGGTGGTGGAGCAGGCGGCAACTCCTCGCCGACGAGCACACGCTGCGGTTCGGCCCGACGCGGCGCGCCGTCGATCCCGGACGTCTGAAACATCTGTACGCGGGGCTCCGGGTCGACGACGACCGGACCGCGACCGACTTCGCGTTCGGCGCGATGGAGATGCGGCGGATCACCGCCGCCCGCCCGGCCACCCGGATGGCGCTGGGCGCGTACTGGCTGGTGTCCGGTTACGGACTGCGGACGGGCCGGGCGCTGGCCTGGTTCGTCCTCGTCGCCGCCGTCGCCGCCGGAGGCTTCCTGTGGTCCTCCTCCGCTCCCCAGCATGCCGCGCGCCGCCCGCCAGGACCGGGGACCAGCGTTCCCGCGCAGGAGCCGTCCCCCGGCGCCCGCCACGGCTTCCCCGCGACGCGCGGCGGCAGTACCGGTGTCGCCGCGCGGGCCGGTGTGCGCGCGAGCCCGCTACGGGGGCCCGTACGCCGGGACGAGGACGACGGGCGTCCCGGCCGCCGCTCCCCCGCCTGATCCGCCGTCCACGGAGGACGTCGAGCGCGCCGGCCGACGACCTCACGCGGGTGCCGGCCCTGGTGCCGGCCCTGGCGTTCGCCCGCTGACCGGCCGAGGGTCGTCCGGGCCCGCCCAACACCCGCCCCGAACCCGGCACCGGCCCTGCCGGATGCCAAGGTGGTCTCGTGACCTCGAGATCGCCTGCGGTGTCGTCAGCCCGACGACAAAGCGCACGTCGGGGGCACTGCGGGAGTTCGGGAATACTGAGGGATATATGCACAAGGATCTCCTGCGGCTCGCCCGCGCGGAACCGGCCGTCCGGCGCCATCTGGCCGTCTGCCTGGCCGCCGCGGTCTTCGCCGGCCTGCTCGTGCTCGTACAGGCCGAACTGCTCGCGGGTGTACTGTCCGGCCGGTTCGCCGTGGCGGTTCTCCTCCCCCTGGTCGTGGTCGTGCTCTTCCGGGGGCTGCTCGGCTGGATCCAGGGCGTCTCGGCCGGCCGTACGGCCACCGGAGTCAAGTCGGTCCTGCGCGCCCGCCTGATGAAGCGTTTCCAGGAGACCGTGTTCGCGGGCCCGCGTTCCGGTGAGCTGGTCACGCTCGTCGGCCGTGGACTCGACGCGCTCGACCCCTACCTGGCGGGATACCTGCCCGCCGTCGCGGTCGCGACCGTCGTCCCGGTCGCGGTGCTGGCCCGGCTCTTCGTCGCCGATCTCGCCACCGGCCTGATCGTCCTGTTCACGCTGCCGCTCATCCCGGTCTTCGGGGCGCTGGTGGGATGGACCACCAAGACGGTGACCGAGCGGCAGTGGCGGGCCCTCTCCCGGCTCGGCGGCCACTTCCTCGACGTCGTACGCGGTCTGCCGACGCTGCGGGCCTTCGGCCGGGCGCGGTACCAGTCCTCGGTGATCCGCGACGTGGCCGCCGCGCATCGGGCCGCGACCATGCGGACGCTCCGGGTGGCGTTCCTGTCGTCGCTCGTGCTGGAACTCGTGGCGTCGCTCTCGCTGGCCCTGGTGGCGGTCCCCGTCGGCCTCCGGCTGCTCTCCGGCTCCCTCGACCTCGACACGGCCCTGCTCGTCCTCCTGCTCGCTCCGGAGGCGTACCTGCCGCTGCGTGCCATGGGCACCAAGTTCCACGCGTCGGTCGAGGGGGTGGCCGCCGCGGACGAGGCGTTCGCCCTCCTCGCCCCGCCCGAAGAGAAACAGCCCGAAGAGAAGCAGCCCGGCCAGGCTGCCGCCGATGTGCACGCTCCCTCAGCGTCCCGCGCGCCGGAGATCAGGCTGGAGCACGTCACGGTCCGCTATCCCGGCCGCGACCAGCCCGCGCTCGACGACGTGTCGCTCGTCGTCGCGCCCGGCGAGCGGGTCGCGCTGGTCGGGGAGAGCGGCGGCGGGAAGAGCACGCTGCTGCACCTGCTCCTCGGATTCGTCACACCATCCGAGGGCCGGGTGCTGGTCGACGGGGTGGACCTCAGCACGCTCGACCTGGACGAATGGCGACGCAGGCTGGCCTTCGTGCCCCAGCGGCCCCATCTGTTCGCCATGTCCGTCGCGGACAACATCGGGCTCGGCGGCTCCGCCTCGCCCGACCTGATCCGTACGGCCGCCGCCGCGGCGCAGGCGGCCGGGTTCGTGGAGGCGCTGCCGGAGGGCTACGAGACGGTGCTCGGCGAGCGCGGCGTGAACCTGTCGGCGGGACAGCGCCAGCGGGTCGCGCTGGCCCGCGCGTTCTGCCGTCCCTCCGCCGAGGTCCTGCTGCTCGACGAGCCCACCGCCCGCCTGGACGGCCGCAGCGAGGCCGCCGTGGTCGAGGCCACCCGCACGCTGGCCGAGGGCCGTACCGCCATCGTGGTGGCGCACCGGCCCGCGATGATCGGCCTGGCCGACCGGGTCGTCCGCATCGGCGGGGGCCGGATCGTCCCGGACCGCCCCCAGGACCACGGGCAGGGTGACGAGCACGACAGCGGACATGATCGCGAAGCCGACGCCCTCGCGGCGGAGAGAGGCGATGCCCGATGAGCGCCCCCCATGGAGCCGGGCTCCGCAGGACGATCCTCGCCCCGGGGATGGCCCGCAGGCTGGTCGTCGCCGCCCTCGCGGGTTCCGCCGCCGACCTCGCCGGGGTCGCGCTGATCGCGTCGGCGGCGTGGCTGATCACGCGGGCCGCCGAGCAGCCGCCGCTGGCCGCGTTGTCGGTCGCGATCGTCGGAGTGCGCGCGTTCGCGACCGGCAAGGGCGTGTTGCGGTACGCGGAGCGGCTCACCGGGCACGACGTGGCACTGCGGGCGCAGGCGAGCACACGCGAGCGGCTGTACGAGTCGCTCATCCCCGCAGGACCGCTCCGGCAGCGGGGCGCCGACCTGCTCAGCCGGATGGTGGACGACACCGAGGCGGTCCAGGATCTGCTGGTCCGCTGCCTGCTTCCCGCCGTCGCCGCCCTGCTCACCGGGGTCGCGGCCATCGTCATCGGGGCGTTCCTGCTGCCCGTGGGCGCGCTGGTGCTCGCCCTCGGACTACTACTCGCCGGTGTGCTGCTCCCGGCCGGTACGGCCGCCGCCGCCCGCCGCTGGTCGGCCAGGATCGCTCCCGCGCGGGCCGAGCTGGCCGCCCGGGTGGCCGACCTGGTCCACGGCGCGGCGGATCTCGCCGCGTACGACGCGAAGGGGCAGGCACTTTCGGACGGGATGGCGGCGGAGGGCCGCCTCTCCGCGCTGGAGCGGGGCCAGGCGAGGATCAACGCCGCGGCCCTCGGGCTCGGGGTCCTCATCCAGGGATCGACCGTGGCCGCGGTGGTGCTGATCGCGCAGGCCGCCGGGCTCGGCCAGGTGGCGACCGCCGTGCTCGCGCTGACCGCGCTGGTCTCCTTCGAACCGGTGCTGCCGCTCGCCGCGGCCGGGGAACGCTTCGCGGGGGTCGGCGCCGCGCTGCGCAGGCTGGGGGAGATCCAGGCGACCCCGGTCGTGGTGGCGGAGCCGGCCAGCCCCGCGCCCCCGCCCGAGGCCCCGGTGACCGTCGAGGTGGAGGACCTGGTCGTCCGGCACGGCGACCGCGAGCCGGCGCTCGACGGGGTCAGCCTGACCCTCACGCCGGGCATGCGGGTGGCCATCGTCGGGCCGAGCGGCGCGGGGAAGAGCACGCTGCTGTCCGCGCTGATGCGGACCGTGGACATCGAGTCGGGCCATATCACGATCAATGGGGTCGACATCCGCTCCTACGCCTCGGACGACGTCCGGGCGGCGATGACCGGGCTGACCCAGGACCCGTACGTGTTCCAGGCGTCGTTCCGCGACAACCTGCGGCTGGCCGGTCCGGAGGCGTCGGACGGCGAGCTCGCCCAGGCCGTACGGCGGGCCCGGCTGGACACGTGGGCGGACCGGACGGGGTGGGACACGGTGCTCGGCGAGGACGGCCGCACGGTGTCGGGCGGCCAGCTCCAGCGCCTGGCGCTCGCACGGGCCCTGCTCTTCGATCCGGCCGTGCTGCTGCTCGACGAGCCGGCGGAGGCACTGGACGAGGAGACGGCCGACGCGCTGACCGCCGACCTGCTCGACGCGACGCGGGGCCGGACGACCCTGCTCGTCACCCACCGCCTACGCGGCCTGGAGCAGGTGGACGAGATCGTGGTCCTGGAGGACGGCCGGGTGGCGCAGCGCGGCACGCACGCGGAGCTGGTCTCGGCGCCCGGGTACTACCGGGACCTGTGGGAGTCGGAGACCCTGACCGCGTCGTCTCGGGCCTCGTCCCGCTGACCTGCCCCCGCCTCCGGCGCTCGCCTCCTCTGGCCCTCGCCTGAGGCATCACCCGTCCGGACACCTGTCCGGACACCTGTCCGGACACCAGTACGGGCGCCCCGTGCGGAGGCGCCCTGTACGGATGCCGTCCCCGGGCGGGGACGGCGGAGGGGTGTCAGCTCGTGCTGCTGTTCTCGGTCAGGGCGATGGTGGCCGTCGAGGGCCGGCCGTTGCGGGTGTAGGTCACCGCGATCTTGTCGCCGGGCTGGTGCCTGCGGATGATGCCCACCAGGGTCTCCGCGTCGCCGACGACCGTGTCGTCGATCTTGGTGATGAGGTCCGCCTCCTTGAGGCCGGCCTTGTCCGCGGGGCTGCCCTTGGTGATCGAGGCGACGACCGCTCCGGGCGTGTCGCCCGTCGCGTCCGCGACGCTCACACCGAGGAAGGCGTGCGTCGCCTTGCCGGTCTTGATGAGCTGCTCGGAGACCATCTTGGCGGTGTTGATCGGGATGGCGAAGCCCACGCCGATGTTGCCGGAGCCGGAGCCCGAGGTGAGGATGGCGGTGTTGATGCCGATCACCTGGCCCGCCGCGTTGACCAGCGCGCCGCCGGAGTTGCCGGGGTTGATCGCCGCGTCGGTCTGGATCATGCCGCCGATGGTCACCTGCTGGGTCGGCTGCTGCTGCTCCTGCCCCCAGGGGAAGGGTTGCTGCTGCTGCTGGTCCTGACCGCTTTCGGTGAGCGTGCGGTCCAGCGCGCTCACGATGCCGGACGTCACCGAGCCCTCCAGGCCCAGCGGGCTGCCGATCGCGAGCACGGAGTCGCCGACCTGGAGCTTGTCGCTGTCTCCGAGGCTGGCCGGGGTGAGACCCGAGACATCCTGGGCCTGGAGAACCGCGAGGTCGGTCGCCGGGTCGGTGCCCTTGACCGTGGCCGACGCGGTCGTGCCGTCGCTGAACTTCACGGTGACCGTCGCGTCCTGCCCGGCCCCGGCGACGACGTGGTTGTTGGTGAGGATCAGCCCGTCGGCCGAGAGGATGACCCCCGACCCCTCACCGCCGCCGGTCCGCGTCTTGACCTTGACCGACACCACCGACGGCTGGATGGCCTTGGCCACCGCCACGATGGTGTTCCCCGAACTGTTGGACACGGGGAGCACCGGCGAGGAGATGACCGTCCCGCCGTTGTCGAAGCTGTTCGCGACGAAGGCCCCCGCGACCCCGCCGCCCAATGCCACCGCGGCGAGGGCGAGCCCGGCCACCGCCTTCTGCCCACCGCTCCACGCCCGCTTCACGGGCTGCTGGAACGAGGACGCGGCGAACGCCGCCGTGTCACCCTGCTGCGGCGGGGGGGACTGGCCGTAGGCCCCGTACTGCCCGTGCTGGGGCGGGGTGCTGCCGAACTGGCTCCATCCGTGGCCCGTCGTGTTCTCGTTCTCGGGCGTCCGCTCTTCGGAGCTCATCGTCTTCCCCCTCGTGGCCGCTGCGTCTTCCGGCTCTCCCGCCGGTACACGTCCACGATGCCAAACGCCCTGTAAGGTCACGCTAAGCGATCAGCCACGTTCCCGGACTTCCAGTACTCGTCCCGCAGCAACCGCTTGTAGAGCTTGCCCGTGGGGTGGCGGGGAAGCTCGTCCCTGAAGTCGACGGATTTCGGGCACTTGTAGTGCGCGAGCCGCGATCGGCAGTACTCGATCAGTTCGGCCTCCAGCGCCGGTCCCGCGTCCGCGGGGTCGGCCGCCTCGACGACGGCCTTGACCGCCTCTCCCATCAGCGGATCCGGCACGCCGAAGACCGCCACGTCGGCGACCTTCGGGTGCAGCGCGAGGACGTTCTCCGCCTCCTGCGGATAGATGTTCACCCCGCCGGAGATGATCATGTACGACCCGCGGTCGGTGAGGTAGAGGAAGCCCTCCTCGTCCAGGTAGCCGATGTCGCCCAGCGTGGTCCAGCCCCTGCCCTGCGGATCCTGCACCGAGCGCGTCTTGCCGGGGTCGCCGTGGTACTCGAACCGCGGGCCGTCGGAGAAGTAGATCGTGCCGTGCCTGCCCGCGGGCAGTTCGTTCCCGTCCTCGTCGCAGACGTGCGCGACCCCCAGCAGCGGCCGCCCGACCGTCCCCTTGTGCGTGAGCCAGTCCTCGGAGCCGGCGTAGAGGAAGCAGTTGCCCTCGGTGCCCGCGTAGTACTCGTGGACGATCGGTCCCCACCACTCGATCATCTGCTCCTTGACCGGGATCGGGCACGGAGCGGCGGCGTGGATCGCGCAGGTCAGCGAGGAGATGTCGTAGCGCCCGCGCACCTCGGGCGGCAGGCGCAGCATCTTGATGAACATGGTCGGCACCCACTGCGCGTGCGTGACGCCGTACTCCTCGATGAGCCGCAGGGCCTGCTCGGGATCGAACCGCTCCATCACGACCACGGTCGCCCCGAGCCGCAGGAAGGACATGCAGTACCGCAGCGGAGCGGCGTGATAGAGCGGCGCGGGCGAGAGGTACACGCTGTCAGGGCCGGGAGCGAACAGGAACTGGATCAGCTGGAGCAGCGGACCGGGAGCGTCGAGCGGCGCCTTGGTCAGGACGGGCTTGACCCCCTTGGGCCGCCCGGTCGTTCCGGAGGAGTACAGCATGTCCGAGCCCTGGCACTCGTCCTCGATCGGGGTGGGGGGTCGGCTCGCGACGGCCTCCTCGTACGAGGTGAATCCGGGGGCCACGCCGTCCATCATGAGCCGGATCTCGACCTTGGGCGTGGCCTTCGTGACGGAGGTCGCCACCTCCGCCAGCCGCGCCGACGAGATGAAGACCCTGGCGTCGCAGTTGTCCACGATGTAGGCGACTTCGTCGCTGCCCAGCCGGGAACTGATCGCGGTGTAGTACAGGCCGGACCGGTGCGCGGCCCAGGCCACCACCAGGAACAGCGGATGGTTCTCCAGCATGAAGGCGATCTGGTCGCCCGGCCGCAGTCCCGCCGCGCGGAAGAGATGCGCGAGGCGGTTGGACTGCTCGTCCAGCTCTCGATAGGTGACCACGCGGGTGGTGGCCGGTCCGGACTCGGCGGTTCCGGCGGGTTGTGAGCTCGTACCGGCTTCGGGGCTCACGACGATCACTGCGGGCTTGTCGGGGGTAAGGGCGGCGACGGCTCCCGGGTGCATAGAACCGAACATTAATCTGCACGATCGAGCCTGGGAAGTGTCCGCTCACTTCATCGCGAAACCCACATAAGGATCGCGCAGGGGCGTGGCCCGGCCGGCGAAATCCTCCCTGATCGCCAGCATCTTCGGCCCCGGCGCGTAGAACCGCCCCTTGGTCTCGCCGTACGGCCGCAGCCAGTCGCGGGACACGAGATCGCGAAGGTCGCGTGCCGCCTGACCCTGGCTGAGGGACTCGTCGGACTGGTACATGCTCCTGCGCAGCCGCCGGGAGACGAAGACCTGGTAAAGGGCCGAGACGCAGCGGGGGTGCAGGTTCTCCGCGTCGGCCCGCTCCTCAAGGAGCATCCAGACCTCCCCGGCCTCCGCCAGCCGCCGCCGGACGCGTTGCGCCTGCATATGGTGGCAGCGCAGGACGAACCGCACCCATGACCGCATGTCCGGGTGGGGCGCCCACCGCCCCCGCTGCACCTCGCGCAAGGCGCCGTAGTATTCCAGGGTGTTCTCCCCGATGCCGAGCCACTCCTCGATCGAGGAGAATTCCGGCGTGGTGATCTGGTCGCGGGCGAGCACGAGGGTCTGCAGCGCCCGGGACATGCGCCCGTTGCCGTCCCGCCACGGGTGGATCGCCACAAGGTTGAAATGCGCCATGGCACCGCGCACGTAGCTCGGCGCGTCGAGGTCGCCGGAGTTCAGCCAGTCCACCAGTTCGTCGAGCAGGGAGGGCACCGCCTCGTGGTCGGGCCCCTCGTAGACGACCTCTCCGGTGGCGGAGTTGCGCACGTAGATCCCGCCGGGCCGGACGGTTCCGGGCGTCTCGTCCAGATGATGACCGATCATCATGAAGTTGAGCGCGTTGAGCAGGCCGGCGTCGAACCGGAACGCCGGCGCCTTGGACAGCAGGTTGATATAGGTCAGGGCCTGCTGGTATCCGGCGATCTCCCGCGCCACGCCTGCGGACGCTTCCAGCGGCTCCTCGCCGACCATGATGGACTCGATGTCCTCGATGCTCGCCCGGTAGCCCTCGATCGAGTTGGACCCCTGGATGGCGCGAGCCTGGAGCTGCCGCCGGAGCTGGCCGTCCCAGCGGTGGGTCTCGGCCAGGAGGTATCTCAGGTCGCGCCGCATCTCCTCGACCTCGCCGAGCACCTTCTCGTCGACCGGGTCGAGGACCGGTGTTCCGTACAGCATGGAGCCCATGACACCATGGGCGAATCATTCGGTCAATCGACCGAATGATTCGCCCATTTATGTCCGGGATATCCGCCGGGATCAGAAGGCGGGGATGACCGCGCCCTTGTACTTCTGCTCGATGAACTGCTTCACCTCGGGGCTGGTCAGCAGCTTCGACAGCGTGACGATCCGCGGGTCGCTCTCGTGGCCCTCGGCCACCACCAGGCCGTTCGCGTACGGGTTGCCCTCGGCCTTCTCCAGGACCAGCGCGTCGCTCTCGGGGTTCAGGCTCGCCTCCATGGCGTAGTTGCCGTTGATGACCGCGGCGTCGACGTCCTCAAGCGACCGGGGCAGCTGGGCGGCCTCGAGCGGCTGGAACTTGATCGCCTTGGGGTTGCCGGTGACGTCACGCTCGGTCGCGGCGGTGCCGACGCCGTCCTTCAGCGTGATCACGCCGTTGTCGGCCAGCAGCTTGAGCGCCCGGCCGAGGTTGGTCGCGTCGTTCGGCACCGCGACGGTCGCGCCCTGCCCGAGCGACGCCACGTCCTTGACCTTCTTGGAGTAGAGGCCGAGCGGCTCCAGGTGCACGGAGGTGACGTAGCTCAGCTTGGTGCCCTTGGACGCGTTGAAGTCGTCGAGGTACGGCTTGTGCTGGAAGTAGTTGGCCCCGAGCTGGCCGTCCTGGAGCTGGAGGTTCGGCTGCACGTAGTCGCTGAACTCCACGATCTCCAGCTTCAGCCCGGCGGCGGAGGCCAGGTTGTCCGCGACGTACTTCACGATCTCCGCGTGCGGCATCGGGCTCACGCCGATCTTGAGCGGCTCGCTCGCGGCGGCCGTGCCCGAGGCCGACGCCGTGTCGGCCGGGGACGAGGACGAGGACGAGGACGAGCCGCAGGCCGCCAGGCCGAGCGACAGCCCGACGGCGAGCAGGAGCCCGAACATCTTGCGCATGGTGTGACCACTCCTTGTGTGACGAAATCTGGGTGACGAAAGGGGACCGCCCCGTCGAGCCGGGCGGCGGGACGGGGAAAAGGCGTGAAGTCAGCGGTGGGTGAGCCGGCGGCTGACGGCGTCGCCGAGGCTCTGGACCGCCTGCACGAGGACGATCAGCACCACGACCGTGACGATCATGAGAGCGGTCTCGAACCGCTGGTATCCGTAACGGACCGCGAGGTCGCCCAGGCCGCCGCCACCGATCACACCCGCCATCGCCGAGTACGAGATCAGCGTGACGACGGTGACCGTGAGCGCGGCGATCAGGCCCGGCAGCGCCTCGGGCAACAGGACCTTGCCCACGATCGTGACCCGGCTCGCGCCCATGGCCTGCGCGGCCTGGACGACGTCCCTGCCGACCTCGCGCAGGGCGGTCTCCACCAGCCGCGCGAAGAACGGCACGGCGCCGATCGTGAGCGGGACCGCCGCCGCGCCGGTGCCGATGGTGGTGCCGGTGATCAGCCGGGTCACCGGGATGACGGCGATCATCAGCACGATGAACGGCAGCGACCGGCCGACGTTGACCACCAGGCCGAGGATCCGGCGGGCGACCGGAGCGGGGAACAGCCCGCCCCTGTCGGTGCCGACCAGCGCGACGCCGAGGGGCAGCCCGAGCAGGACGGTGAACAGCGTGGACCAGACGACCATCCGCGCGGTCTGCCCCGTGGCCTCCCACAGCAGGGGGCTCATGTCCGACCAGGTCATCGGGAAGCCACCTCCACGAGCAGACCGCGGTCGCGCAGGTAGCCGAGCGCCGCGCCGGACTCCTCACCGGTCAGCCGTACGCGGAGCCGTCCGGCCGATACGCCCGCGACGTCCTCCAGCGCGCCGCCGAGGATGTTCACGTCCACGTCGAACTTCCGTACGACCTGGGAGACGACCGGTTCGTCGGCGCGGCCGGTGTAGGTGCCGGTGAAGGTGATCGTCACGCTGCCCGGCTCCGCGGGCGGCAGCGGGAACAGCTCCTGGGTGAGCCGGGACCCCGGTCTGGCCAGGAGCTCGGGGATCGGCCCCGCCTCCTCGATCCGGCCGTCGCTCATGATGGCCGCGGAGTCGCAGACCGCCTTGATCACGTCCATCTCGTGCGTGATCAGCAGGATCGTCAGCCCGAGCTCGCGGTTGAGCCGCTTGAGCAGGGCCAGGATCGACTGCGTGGTCCCCGGGTCCAGCGCCGAGGTGGCCTCGTCCGACAGCAGCACCGACGGCTCGCCCGCGAGCGCGCGGGCGATGCCGACGCGCTGCTTCTGGCCGCCGGAGAGTTGCGCCGGGTACGCCTTCGCCTTTCCGGCCAGACCCACCAGTTCTAGCAGCTCTTCGACCTGCTTGGTCCGCCGGTCACGGGGCATGCCCATGATCTCCAGCGGGAAGGCCACGTTCCCGGCGACGGTGCGCGAGGACAGCAGGGCGAAGTGCTGGTGGATCATGCCGATGCCCTGCCGCGCCCGGCGCAGCTCCCCCTCGCCCAGGGCGGTCAGGTCCCGCCCGTCGACGGTGACGGCCCCCGCCGTCGGGCGTTCGAGCAGGTTGACGCAGCGCAGCAGGGTGCTCTTCCCGGCGCCGCTCTGCCCGAGCACACCGAAGATCTCACCCTTGCGGACGTGGAGGTCCACGCCGTCGAGGGCCACGACGGAGCCGTAGACCTTGCGCAGACCGGACACTTTGATCACGAGACTTCCCCAGGAACGATGACGACGCCGGCGACGGTGGACGCGCACGACCGGCGGGTCCCCGGAGGGAACGGCAGGTGGCTGAAACGGCGCAGGACGAGGAAGTTCGTGGGGGAATTCATGAACAGGCCTTCGGAGCGAGAAACGATCAAGGAATTGGGGCTCAGGCCGGGCGACAGCCGCACATCATGACGCCCCGCTCCCGCAGGGCCATGGCTCCGTCGCACATCACGTTCACGGTCATCACCAACAGAGGACCAGGGCGGCGAATTCCGATAATTCCCGACAATCAATGTGGCTTATCTCACATCCACACCCTCCCTCCTGTGAGCCGGCCCCGCCTTCTCGCCTCGCTCCCTCGCCTCCCGCCCGCACACGCGTACGGCTCGCGCCCCCAGGAGCGGGGCGCGAGCCGTACGAGATGGATCGCGGCCGATCAGGCGGCGGCGTTCCGGGCCACTGTCTGGGCCACTGTCTGGGTCGCTGTCTGGGTCGCTGTCTGGGTCGCCGTCTGGGTCGCCGTGGCGGGCGTGAGCGCGAGGTCGAGCACCTCGCGGACGTCGCCGACCGCGTGGACGGTGAGGTCCGCCAGCACGTCCGCGGGCACGTCGTCCAGGTCGGGCTCGTTGCGCGCCGGGATCAGGACCGTCGTGATCCCGGCCCGATGGGCGGCGAGCAGCTTCTGCTTCACCCCGCCGATCGGCAACACCCGGCCGGTGAGCGACACCTCACCGGTCATCGCGACGTCGTTCCTGACCGGGCGGCCGGACAGGAGCGAGGCCAGCGCGGTCGTCATCGTGACGCCCGCGGAGGGCCCGTCCTTGGGCACGGCGCCCGCCGGGACGTGGATGTGCACGGACCGGTCCTTGAGCGACCCGACCGGCAGTTCCAGCTCCACCCCGCGCGAGCGCAGGTAGGACAGCGCGATCTGGGCCGACTCCTTCATCACGTCGCCGAGCTGGCCGGTCAGCGTCACGCCGGTCGAGCCGGTCTCGGGGTCGGCGAGCGACGCCTCGACGTACAGGACGTCGCCGCCCGCGCCGGTGACCGCGAGGCCGGTCGCCACGCCGGGCACCGCCGTACGCTGCCGGGACTCGGGGAGGGACGACTCGGGGACGTGCCGCGGCCTGCCGAGGTAGGGCACGAGGCCGTCGCCGGACACCGCGACCGGGAGCTCGACCTCGCCGAGCGCCACCGTGGCCGTGACCTTGCGCAGGATGCGGGCGATCGACCGTTCGAGCGACCGGACGCCCGCCTCCCGCGTGTACTCGCCCGCGAGCCCGCGCAGCGCGTCGTCGTCGATCGCCACGTCGTCCGGCGTCAGCCCGGCCTTCTCCAGCTGGCGGGGCAGCAGGTGGTCCCGGGCGATCGCCACCTTCTCGTCCTCGGTGTAGCCGTCGAGCGTGACGATCTCCATGCGGTCCAGCAGCGGGCCGGGGACCTGCTCCAGGACGTTGGCCGTCGCGAGGAAGAGCACGTCGCTGAGATCCAGCTCGACTTCGAGGTAGTGGTCGCGGAACGTGTGGTTCTGCGCCGGGTCGAGCACCTCGAGCAGCGCCGCGGTCGGGTCGCCGCGGTAGTCGGAGCCCACCTTGTCGATCTCGTCGAGCAACACGACCGGGTTCATCGACCCGGCCTCGCGGATCGCGCGGACGATCCTGCCGGGCAGCGCCCCGACGTAGGTGCGCCGGTGGCCGCGGATCTCCGCCTCGTCCCGGACGCCGCCGAGCGCGACCCGGACGAACTTCCTGCCCATGGCCCGCGCGACCGACTCACCGAGCGAGGTCTTGCCCACTCCGGGCGGTCCGGCCAGCGCGAGCACCGCGCCGCTGCGGCGGCCGCCGACCACGCCGAGGCCCTGGTCGGCGCGGCGCTTGCGCACCGCGAGGTACTCGACGATGCGGTCCTTCACGTCGTCGAGCCCGGTGTGGTCGGCGTCGAGCACCGCCCTGGCGCCCGCGATGTCGTACGCGTCCGTGGTGTGGGTGCTCCACGGGATGTCCAGGACGGTGTCCAGCCAGGTGCGGATCCAGCCGGTCTCCGGCGACTGGTCGGAGGTGCGTTCGAGCTTGGCGACCTCCTTCAGCGCGGCCTCGCGGACCTTCTCCGGCAGATCGGCCGCCTCGATCCTGGCCCGGTAGTCCTCCTCCTCGTCCGCGGGGTCGCCGTTCAGCTCGGCCAGTTCCTTGCGTACGGCGGCGAGTTGCTGGCGCAGCAGGAACTCGCGCTGCTGCTTCTCCATGCCCTCCTGGACGTCCTTGCGTATGGTCTCCGCGACGTCCATCTCGGCGAGGTGGTCGCGCGCCCAGCCGACGAGCCTCTCCAGCCGCTCGACCGGGTCCGGGCTCTCCAGGAGGAGCAGCTTCTGCGGCGTGGTCAGCCACGGGGCGTATCCCGAGCTGTCGGCGAGCACGGAGGGGTCCTCGATCTGGTTGACCGCGTCGACGACCTGCCAGGCGCCGCGCTTCTGCAGGATCGTGGTGGTGAGCGCCTTGTACTCCTTGGCGAGCTCGTCGGCCCGGGGACCGGCGACGACCGGCTCCAGCACCGTGGCCTCGACCCAGAGCGCCGCGCCGGGGCCGGTGGTCCCGGTGCCCACGCGCATCCGGCTCACGCCGCGCACGACGGCGGCGGGCTCGCCGCCGGGCAACCGGCCGACCTGTTCGACCACGGCGGTGACGCCGACCGCGCCGTACCGGCCGTCGACGCGCGGCACCAGCAGCACCTTGCCCTCGCCGCTCCCTGCCCGTGCCGCGTCGATGGCCGCGCGGACCTCGGTGTCCGACAGGTCGAGCGGGACCACCATGCCGGGCAGGACGACCTCGTCGTCGAGGGGAAGGACGGGAAGGATCTCTGTCATCTGGTCGCTCCCAAAAGGTTGAGTTGTGCCGACTCAACTAACGAGAGCCTTCCCGTGTTCCCTTGCTTGCGCGAGTTCGCTGTGAGCGATCGTAATTGTGTAATCGGAGCGGACGGGCAGTGTGCGGAATGTCAGCCGTGTCCCCTATCTTCGCGATCAGCAACCGAAAGGAGCCGTCGTGTACCGGCAGGGAGACATCCTGATCGTTCCTGTGGCCGAGGAGGCCGTGCCCGCGGAGGCGCGGACGCTGCCACCGCAGCCGCGAGACTCGCGTGGCCGCCTCGTCCTCGCCCTGGGAGAGGCGACAGGCCATGCCCATGCGATCCCCGGTCCCGGCACCCTGCTGCTCGATCCGAGCCCGCGCAACCCCGGCTTCCTGCACCTGCCCTCGGGCGGGCGGCTCGTGCACGAGGAGCACGACGCGATCTCCCTCCCGAAGGGGTGGTACCGCGTGATCAGGCAGCGCGAGTACGTCCCCGGAGCGTTCCGCGTGGTGGCCGACTGATGACGACCGACCTCACCACGGCCGGGGTGACCGTCACCTGGCGCGAGGCCGCGCTCGCCACCGGCCCCGCCGACCGTGCCGCCGCCGAAGACGGCGTACGGCGCGCCTACCGCGACGCCGGGCTGGCCGAGCCCGAGCACATCCTCTGGTTCGACTCCCCGGCGGCCGGAGCCGTCGCGGCCGCCGCGCTGTCCGGCGGCCCGGAAGCGCGCGCGGCACTCGCCGCCGCCGGGCTCGGCCGGGCCGCCGACCAGGTCCTGGCCCAGGTCGGTACGGCTCCCGCGGGCCGGAGCGTCCGTGACTCCGTACGCACCGGGCCGTGGGAACGCGCGCGCCGCGCCGTCCACGAGGCGCTCGGCCCGGCCGGCTGGTCGGGCGCCTGGGCGTCGAGCGGCGGCGAGCTGTGGCCCCCGGTGAACCGGCTGGTCCTCGAGATCCGGCGGGCGATCGCCGAGACGGACGAGCTGCTGCGCCGGGTGACACTCGACGCCGTCCTCGGCCAGCACGACGCCGCGTGGCTCTGCGTCTTCGCGCCCGACGCCGGAGTGGTCCGCGAGATCCTGTCCGGAGTCGCCGAGACGGAGCGGTCCGCGCTCGGCGCTCTCTGCCAGGTCGCGCGGGCGGCCGGATGGTGGTGGCCGTTCGAACGCGTCGCGCTGCTGTGCGAGCGGCCCGTGGAGCTGCACCTCGACGACCTCGGACGCCTCCACCGGGCCGACGGCCCCGCGATGCTCTTCGCCGACGGCTTCGCGCTGCAGGCGTGGCACGGGATGCCCGTCCCCGCCGATTTCGGCGCGACCATGGCCACGCTGGACGCCGGGCGCATCCGCTCCGAGAGCAACGCCGAGCTGCGCCGGGTCATGCTGGAGCACTTCGGCTATGACCGCTACCTCGCCGACTCCGGCGCGTCCCCGATCCACGCCGACGAGACGGGCGTGCTGTGGCGGATCGCCCTGCCCGACGACGAGGACGTCATCATGGTCGAGGTGGTCAACTCCACCCCCGAGCCGGACGGCACCCGCCGCACCTACTTCCTGCGCGTGCCCCCATGGGTCGTACGGGCGCGGCAGGGCGTGGCCTGGACCTTCGGTGTCACGGAGGAGGAGTACCGCCCCGAGCGCGAGACCTGACCACCGCCTCGCGACGCGCGTTCAGGCCCGGAGGGGCCGGTCGGCCGGGATCCGTTCGAGGATCCCGCCGGCGAACACGTCGTACAGGCCGAGCGGCTCCAGGTGGACGTACCCGATGTGGCAGTCGCAGGTGGCCGCGGGACACGGCCGGGGCCGCAGCGCCCGGTCGAACGACCCGTCGTAGAGGTTGCCGATCACCTCGGGGACGAAGTGGCACCGCCGGACCGTGCCGTCGCCGCTCACCGAGACCACGGTCTCACCGGTACGGCAGGCCAGCCCGGCGCTCGCGTGCGCGAATCGGCTGTAGCCGAACAGCGGGTCGATCGCGGCCCACTCCGCCGCCTCGTCGTCGGTGTACGCGCGCCCCTCCTCGGCGTTCACCCACAGGTAGGTGCTCGCGGGCAGGTCGGCCCGCAGTCTGCGGGCGGTGTCGAGGTGGTCGGGGTGGCCGACGATGCCCACGCTGTGCCGTACGCCGTGTCCGGCCAGGTCGCGGCACTTGGCGAGGAACCGGTCGTAGGCCACCTGGCTCGGGTGACAGGTCACCCACAGCGCCAGCCGGGTGAGATCGGCCTCGTCGAGCCAGCCGGTGCGGCAGCTCAGGTTCGTCTGGATGACCACCCTCCGCACGTGGGAGAGGTGGCTGAGCTCGACCATGGCCTTCCTGTACCAGGAGCGGACCAGGCCCTCGCCCCATGGCGTGAAGAGCACGGAGACCGGATGACCGCGCCCGGCCACCCAAGCCGTGAAGCGCTCCAGCGCCGCCCGGTCGGCACGCAGCCGCTCCGGGCTGTCCCGCCGCTTGGCGAAGGGGCAGTACGCGCAGTCGTAGTCGCAACTCGCCAGCGGGCCCCGGTACAGGATCGACAGATGCCCATCCTGGTCACGACCCCCTGCGGGCCAGGTCTCGGACCGGCAGCGGGGACCGGGGTCCGAGGGCACGCGCGGGAGCCGGATCCTGTCGTTCATCGTTCCTCGTAACCGTCCATCAGCGCCACGACCCGGCCCGAGAACAGCGCGGGCCCGATGGCGTCGGAGTGGGCCAGCCCCTCGGCGGTGAGCCGCAGCCGGACGGCGTCCGCCTCCAGCCATCCCCGCTCGGCGAAGCGTGCGAGCTCCCCGCCGAAGTCCACGAGCACGTCGGCGTCGAACCGCTTCAGGTAGTCGGAACGGGAGAGCCCCTCCGCCTGGAGCAGCGACTGGACCAGATGCCGGCGCCGCCGCTCCTCGTCGTCCAGATGGAATCCGACGTTCGCCACCTCGAACTCCTCGCGCGGCAGCCGGACGTACTCGTCGATGATCGCCCGGACGTGACGGGCGCCCACGGCGTACTCGTAGGAGTAGTGCAGGTCACGGGTGTATGAGCGGGCACCGCAGCCGAGGCCCACCATGCCGTCGGTCTGGCAGCTGTATTCCGTGGTGCCGCCGTGGCCGGGCAGGCGGAACATACGCATCGAGACCTGCTCGTATCCGGCCGCCAGCAGGTGGTCGCGACCGGCGCGGTACAGCTCCAGCCGCTGGTCGTCCCAGGCCCGGCCCTGCCTGCCGAGCCCGGTCAGCGGCCGGACGTACAGGGGGTAGAGGTACAGCTCCTCCGGCCGCCAGGCGAGCGCGGCGTCGAGGGAGTACCGCCAGGAGTCCGGGGTCTGACCGTCGATCCCGTAGATCAGGTCGATGTTCAGCGCCTCGAACCCCTGTGCGCGGATCGCGGCCAGGGCCGACTCCACCTCGGCGCGCCGCTGCGGTCGTACGGCGGCGCGGGCCTCGGCGTCGACGAAGCTCTGCACGCCGATCGACACGCGGGTGGCGCCCCGTTCGGCCAGGACGGCCAGCCGGTCGGGAGTGGCGGTCGCCGGCGAGGTCTCCACCGCCAGCGGGACGGCCCGCAGGTCAGCCCCCATGATGCGTTCGGTCAGGTCGAACAGCCGGGTCAGCTCCGCCGCGCTGAGATAGGTCGGCGTGCCGCCGCCGATCGCGGCCGTGGCGAACCGGGGCTTCTCCCCGAGCGCGTCGCGTACGGCTTCCGCCTGCCGTTCGAGGGCGGCCAGGTAGGCCGAGGTCAGCTCCTCGGGCGCGCCGGTCCGGGTGAACAGGTTGCAGAACCCGCACCGCATCTCGCAGAAGGGGATGTGCAGGTAGAGGAAGAGGGCGTCCGTCCGCTCCCCCGCCCACACGTCACGGAGCCGGGGGCGTGGGTCGAGCTCCCGGTAGGCCGTCTTGTGCGGGTAGGCGTACACATAGCCCTGGTACGGACGGCCGGTGCCGTCCTCGGTCTGGTTCACATCACTCTCCGGTCGGCGCGGGCGGCGTGGCCCGGTCAAGAACGAACTCCGCGTAGGGGACGGTCCACACCACCTCGTGCCCGATCCGATGGCCGGTGTGGCCGTCCTCGCCGTAGGCGGTGCCGTGGTCGGAGCAGACGATCGCGAAACACGGTCGGCGCGCCGTCATCAGGGCGAACAGCCGCCCGACGTGCCGGTCCACGTACTCCAGGGCGGCGGCGTGGCTCTCCCGGGTGTCACCGTGCTCGCGGGTCGCCCCGGCCAGGTGGAACCAGTTCGGCTGGTGCAGCGCCGACACGTTGAGCAGCAGGAACACCGGCCTCCCGGCATCGCGCAGCGCCCTCTCCGCGCAGTCGATCTGCCGCTCGAAGGAGCGCTCCGAGGTCACGCCGAACTCGGGCGCCCAGTGGCTCTCCGCGAACAACCCCGGCAGGGTCGAGCCGAGCGGGGTCAGCTTGTTGAAGAAGCCCACTCCCCCGACGCACACGGTGTGGTAGCCCGCGGCGGCCAGGCCCGACGGCAGATCGGGCGCGTCGAAGACCCAGGTGCCGGACGCGGTCGTCTCGCTGCCCGGGAACACGGCGGCGAACGGCCGGGGATGCGGCCCCGGTTCGGCCGGTGTCGGCAGGAATCCGGCGAGCATCGCGGCGTGCGCGGCGTAGGTGAAGCTTCCGGGGCTGTGGCGGCGTTCCCAGCGCCCTCCGGGAAGGACGCGGGCGAGATTGGGCAGCCGTCCCGCCTCGGCCAGCTCCGCCGCGACGTCGTACCGCAGCGTGTCGAGTGTCACCAGCAGGATGTCGTGACTGCCCACGACCGTGTTCATGTCACGCACGCCGTCTCCTCCCCGCCCCACTCGCCCGGCTCCTCCCGCGGCTCCGGCACCGATGACGCCGCGAACCGTCCTCCGAGCGCGGCCGCGACCTGCGTGGCGTACGTGTCGAGGCCCGCGCCCGGGGTGCCGGGGAGACCGGGCAGGCCCGGCAGCAGGTCACCGAAGGCGTTGACCTCGGCGACGGCCACGGAGCGGAAGCCGGTCGCGACCAGGAGGTCGACGCCGACGGCCAGGCTGCGCGGGAAGCAGGCGGCGGCCCGCGCGCACACGTCCATGGCGTGGTCCCATCCCGCGTCCCCGAGCCTGCCCGCGACGGCGTCGAGATCGCCGCGGACACCGCCGAGGTGCAGGTTCGTCATGGGGCTGCGACTGGCGCGCACCACGGCGTGCGTCGGCGTCCCGGCCACGCACACCACGCGCAGGTCGAACGCCCGGCCCGCGATGGACGCCTTGGGGAACCAGCGCTCGACGTGCAGCCTGTCGGGAGCCAGCGCGTCGACGATCGCCGCGACGTCATCCTCGGTCTCGTACGTCCGGATCCGCAGCGAGTTGTGCAGCGACGGGCCTGGGCCGAGATCCGCCGAGGTCACCGCCTTGACCCGGGCTCCGTGCGCCTGGAAGGCGATCACGCCGGAGGCCGACGAGCCGTGGGCGGGCTTGACGAAGACCCGCGCCCAGCGCCGCCGCGCCATCGCCTCCCGCAGCTCGCCGTACGAGGAGATCGGGCCGGGCAGGGCGTCCGGGACGGGGACGCCCGCGGCCTGGAGCCGCCGGTGGGTCAGCCGCTTGTCGAACATCACCGCGATCTCGCCGGGGTCGCCGAGCAGGTGTGCCGACGGCGTGGCCTCGGTGAGGTCGCGGACCCGCGCCAGGCCCGCCGTGAAGGTGCGGTACCACCGGGCGCCGCCCGCGACCCGGCTCGGATCGCCGGGGCCGCGCAGCAGGGCGTCGGCCCGCGCGTCCTCCCCGGGCGAGTCGATCCGTACCAGAGCGCCGGGCGGGATGAGCGCCTCACCCGCCGCGAGGACATCGCACCAGGGGATCACGATCGGCGCGGGCAGGCCGTGGCGGACCACCGCGTCGCCGAACATCGTCACCCTGCGGTCGCCGGGTGTGCCGACGACGGCGAACCGCGCCGGTCCACCGCTCATTCGTCCGGACCGCTCACTCGTCCACCGCGACGTAGCGCCAGACCTCGCCGTCGCCTTCGTCCTCGCCCTGCTCCTGGTCGGAGAGATCGACCTCGACGCCGGGCAGCGCCTCCTGGACGCGCTTGATCATCTCGTCGCTCAGGTAGTGGTGGTGCAGGTCCAGCCGCCGCAGGTGCGTGAGCGGCTGGCCGGTGAGCAACGCCTCTGCACCGGCGTCGGTGAGCATGCCCATGGACAGGCTGAGCGTCTCCAGCCGGGCGACGACCGGAGCGGTCGCCACGGCGGCGGCGATCTCGTCCTCGATCTCGCTGTCCTGCAGCCCCAGGTAGCGCAGCGCGGGCAACCGCACGCCGGACAGGATCTCCTCCATGTCGGCAAGGGTGGCGTCGCCGCCGTACTGCTCGACACCGAGCCACAGCTCCAGATGCTCCAGAGCAGGAAGATCGCAGTTGCCCACCGCGCGGACGACGGCACCCGGCAGGCCACCGGTCTCCAGCCGGAGCGTCCTCAGCGATCCCTGCCGGACCGGGCGCAGCCCGAGCCCCGTGCCACCCCGCACGTCCAGCCGCTCAAGCAGCGGGAACGCCTCCAGCAACGGCGTCACGTCGGACTGGTGGATCCAGGAGATCTCACACTCCTCCATCGGCATCGCGCCGACGAAGAGGGAACGCAACGCCGGAAAGCGTGCGGCGTTGTCGACCAGGAGACGAACCACCTCCTCGGAGGAGGTGTCGTACGCCTCCTGCCAGGAGCCGATCACGACGGCGGAGACCCTCGTCGTGTCCACCCGCTCCATGAACCGGGCGAACATGTCGGCGAAGTCGCGGTTGGAATCGTAGACCTCGGCCGACAGCCGCCAGGCCACCGAATCCGGGGCAGGAAGGTCGCCGGTCTCGTCATCCGGATCAACCTGTGTGACCGGAAGGCCCGCGTACCGATCCCGGTAGTCCCGGGTGTAGCCCTCGTTCTCGTCGTACTCCGCCATGCCGAACTCCTCGCCGGGGAAAGCTGCGGGACTGTCCTACCAGAGCCCGCCGACACTTCCCGAATCGGAGACCTCCCCCTCACGCGGGCCGCGGCCACGGACCATGATGGGCCGTGTGGAACCTGACCAGATCCGGCTCCGGTCCGCCACGGGGCGATGGACCATCCTCGCGACCGTGCTCGGATCAGGGATGGCGATGCTCGACAGCACCGTGGTCAACGTCGCCCTTCCCACGCTCGGCCGGGATCTCGGGGCGGGCATGTCCGATCTCCAGTGGACGATCAACGCCTACACGCTCACCCTGGCGGCCCTGATCCTGCTCGGCGGCTCGCTCGGCGACCGGTACGGCAGGCGAAGGATCTTCCTCGTCGGCGTCGTCTGGTTCGCGCTGGCCTCGGCCCTGTGCGGGGTGGCTCCCAACGTCCCGGTGCTCGTCATCGCCCGTGCGCTCCAGGGCATCGGCGGCGCGCTGCTCACCCCCGGATCATTGGCGATCATCCAGGCGAGCTTCCCGCATGACGACCGTCCCCGCGCGATCGGCCTGTGGTCCGGCCTCGGTGGGGTCGCCGCCGCCGTCGGGCCGCTGGTCGGCGGCTGGCTGGTGGAGGCGGTCGGCTGGCACTGGGTCTTCCTGATCAATGTCCCGATCGCGGCCGTCACCGTCCTGGTCACCGTACGGCACGTGCCGGAGAGCCGGGACACCGCGGCCTCGGGGCGTTTCGACGTCCTGGGATCGGCGCTCGCCGCCCTGGCCCTCGCGGGCGTCACGTACGGCCTGATCGAACCGGGCGCCGGGAGGATCGCGCTGGTCGCCGGGTTGGTGCTGGCCGCCTGCTTCGCGGTCCTGGAGGTCCGGCGCTCACCGGAGGCCCTGGTACCGGTGCAGATCTTCTCCTCCCGGGTCTTCACCTCCATCAACATCGTCACGATGATCATGTACGCGGCGATGGGTGTGGTCTTCTTCCTACTCGTGGTCCAACTCCAGGTCTCCTCCGGCTTCTCACCGATCGCCGCGGGATCGGCGATGTTGCCCGTCACGATCCTCATGCTGCTGCTGTCGGCCCGCGCCGGGGACCTGGCCAGGCGAGTGGGCCCCCGGATCCCGATGACCGTGGGCATCCTGGCGTGCGCCGCGGGGATCCTGCTGATGAGCCGCATCGGTCCCGGCTCCACCTATCTCGTGGACGTGTTCCCGGCGGCGACGCTGTACGGCCTCGGCCTGTCGGCGGCGGTCGCCCCGCTGACCGCGACGGTCCTGGCGTCGGCCAGGGAGCGGTACGCGGGCCTCGCCAGCGGCATCAACAACGCCGTGGCCCGCACCGGCAGCCTGCTCGCGGTCGCGGCGGTCCCCCCGCTCGTCGGCCTGACCGGGAGCGCGTACAACTCTCCGGCGGAGTTCACCGCCGGCTTCCACACGGCGATGCTGGTCAGCGCCGCCATGCTGGCCGTCTCCGCCGCGCTCGCGTTCTCCACGATCAGGACGAACGTGCTGGTGGTGGCTCCCGCGCCCGCCGGCCGTACGCACTGCGGGATCGCGGCGCCGCCGCTCGAGCGCACCGACTGATCAGGCGACCGGGGCGGCGGGAGAGCGCACGTGCGCCGTCCCGAAGAAGCGGATGTTCCGGTACGGCGACGCGGAGCCGCACAGGCTCCTATCGTGATCTGGTGCGCGCGACCATTCTGAGCGGATTTGTCATGGGCAGGTTTGTCATGGGCGGATTCGCGCCCCGCCTCCTCGCCGGTGTCCTCGCCGCCACGACGGCGGCCTGCGCGGCGAACTCCGGCGCGGGCGCCTCCGCGCCTCCCACGCCGGTGGCCGCCTTGCCCTCGAGCCCGGGGCCGGTGACCGGCGCTCCCACGGCGACACCGGCGGCGAGCGCGCGGAAGGCGGCGAAGGCTCATGACTACAACGGCGACGGGTACGCCGACCTGGTCATCGGCGCACCGGAGGGAACGGTGAACGGCGCGAAGGGCGCCGGTCACGTGAACGTGGTGTACGGCTCCACGACCGGCGTGACCGGCGCGGACCGGCACGTCATCGGCAGGGGCGGCGCGGCCGTGAAGGGCGAGGGATTCGGCGCGACCCTCGCCTCCGGCGACATCGACGGCGACGGATACGCCGATCTGGTGATCGGCGCACCGGGCAAGGGCGGGCGGACGGGATCCGTGGCGATCGCCTTCGGCGGCGGGCGGGGACTCACCGACCGAACCGTCACGCCGGCGCAGCCCGAGGGCACCATCGGATTCGGCGCCGCGCTGGCCGTCGGCGACTTCGACCACGACGGCCACGACGACTTGGCGGTGGCCACCTTCGACACGGTATGGGTGACCTCCGGAGGGAAGGCGGTCCGCGAGGGAACGGCGACCTGGAAGACCGTCATGGGCCCCACCGCCCGCGTCGCCACGCTCGCGGCCGGTGACGTCGACGGGGACGGGTTCGCCGACCTCGCCGTGGTCTACTCCGAGGACGACCCGGCCGACGAGGGCACCGGTGTGGTGTACCAGGGGTCGCGGTCGGGACTGGCGGGCCGCCTGCCCGGAACGTTCCCGGGCTGGGGCGTGGGCGACGTGGCGATCGGCGACCTCGACGGCGACGGCTACGGCGACGTGGTCGCGGGCAACGCCTACGCCGACGCCGAGGACGAGGGAGGCCAGATCTACGTCAGCCGTGGCTCCGCCGAAGGCCTGCGGGGCACACGCGCGCTGTGGACGCTGACGTCTCCCGGCATGCCGCTGCCGCCCGCGGACACGAGCGGCTTCGGAGGGGCGGTCGCGGTCGGCGACGTCAACGGCGACGGGTACGCCGACGTCGCGGTCGGCGCGAGCGGCGGCGCCGGGGCGGCCTTCGTCCTGTACGGCGGCAAGGACGGATTGTCGACGCGGGGCGCCCAGATGTTCGACCTCCGGTCCGCCGGTGTCCAGGGCGACTTCCTCCAGGGGTTCGGCCAGGAGGTGGCCCTGGCC
The DNA here is from genome assembly GCF_020826795.1 of Microtetraspora sp. AC03309. Lineage (NCBI taxonomy): Bacteria > Bacillati > Actinomycetota > Actinomycetes > Streptosporangiales > Streptosporangiaceae > Microtetraspora > Microtetraspora sp. AC03309. The sequence goes on from NZ_JADDIL010000028.1 coordinate 44,902, forward strand.
GACCTCGACGGGAACGGCGGGGCCGAGCTCATCGTCTCCACTCGCGCCGAGGAACGCGTGACCGTGCTCTCTCCCGCAGGAGGTCCGGAGCGGAGCGGAGCGGGCGGGGTGGGGAAGCCCGGCACGCAGTTCGCCCCCGAGCAGGAGGGTGAGGGGTTCGGCCGTCCACTGAACTGAACGCGCCCCCGTCTGTGCCGCCCACCGCCCGCCGCCCGCCGACCGCCGACCGCCTCGGGATGTCGCGAGCACGCGGCCGAGTTCAGGTAGCCGACCCAGGGGGTTCATATCGTGGTGGGCCGGATGTCCGATTCACTGGGGACGATCCGGCCATGAGCGTCACTCGCCGCACCGTCCTGATTCCGCTGGTCACCGCCCTGACCGCTCCCTGGGTCGTCGGCCCGTCACTCGCGCTGCCCGCGACCGCCGCGTCCTGCCCCGCGTTCCTCGCGGTCGCCGCGCCGTACGCCACCGTGGACGGGCGGCCGCGCGCCGGGACGGTCACCCTGTTCCACGGCTCGAAGAAGGTCGCGACGCTGCACCAGGGCGCGGCCGGGATCTCCGGCACACCGGAACGCGACGACGCGTTCGGATCGGCTCTGGTCAAGGGGGACTTCGACGGCGACGGGTGCGCCGACCTGGCGATCGGCGCGTCCGAGGAGTTCTCCGGCGATCGTGTCCCCGGAGCGGACGGGAACGGCGTCGTGCACATCCTGTACGGCACGCCACACGGCCTGAAGGAGGTCGGGACGGTCGATGTCACCCTTCTCGGCCGGAAGTACGGTTCCGACCGGTTCGGGGCGGCCCTGGCCGCCGGTGACCTCGACGGGGACGGCGACGACGAGCTGGTCGTGGGCGTCCCCGGCCTCGACGGGGGCGGCGGCGTCGGGATCTTCGGCTCAGGGGGCGCCGAGCCGTACGGGAAGGGCCGGCTCATCACGCAGGCGACGAGCTGGGTGGGCCAGGAACCCGGGGAGACGGACCAGTTCGGAGTGGCGCTGGCGACCGGGGACTTCGACGGCGACGGGGACGACGAGCTCGCGGTGGGCGCTCCCGGGGACGGCGGCACACGGTCCGGATCGGGGGTGGTCACGGTCATCGACCCGCGCACGCGGTACGCGGGGGTCTACACGCAGGAAAGCCCGGGTGTGAAGGGCGACGGCGAGAAGTGGGACGCCTTCGGCGCCGCGCTCGCCTCCGGCGACTTCAACGGCGACGGGCGGGACGACCTGGCGATCGGCGTGCCCGGCGAGGACCTGTCCACGGTGGTGCGCGGCATGGACTACGGCGACGGGGCGGTCAACGTCCTGTACGGCTCCCGCCGCGGTCTGACCGCCGTCGGCAGCGAGCTCTGGTCGCGGAACACCCTCAAGGGGACGCCGCACTACTACGACAGGTTCGGCACGTCGCTCGCGGCGGGCGATCTGAACGGTGACGGGGACGACGAGCTGATCGTGGGCGTTCCCGGCGAGGACGCCGTCCAGGTGCTCGCGGGTACGCGGTCCGGTGGGCTGACCCGCGAGAACGACGTGCTGGTGACCGGCCTGAAGGGCAGCGGCTTCGGCTCCTCGGTCGGGGTCGGCGACGGCGGGCTGCTGGTCGCGTCCGCGGCGACGGGCACGGTGACGCTGATCGGCACGGAACGGAAGAAGGGCCCCTTCACCGGCCTGCTGCCCGGGACCGCGCGGGTGCTCACCGGCGGCGCCGGAGCCAGGTACGAGAACGCCGGCCACACCGACGGCCACACCGACGGGGCCGGTGCGGGCGGGGACGGTGACCTCTTCGGCTACGCCCTCGCCTGAGGTCCCGGCCCGACGCCCTCGCCTGGCGCCCTCGCCTGAGGTCCTGGCCCGAGGTCCCGGCTGACGGGCGCGGGCTCAGGCCGGAGCGCCGCACCAGCGGCCCCGGCAGGCTCCGCGCGAATGGAACGGGGTCAGGTGAGCTCGCCGTGGCCGGAGGGGACGGTGAACCGGGCCGACGTCCGCGCGGGAGCGCCGCGCCGCGAGACGTACTCCAGCGTGCGGAACTCGGCCCGCAGTTCCTCGGGCGTCACCCGGCACACGATGTAGCCGCGCCGCTGGTCGATGTAGGAGATGTGCGGGTTCTCCCGCAGCAGCTCGGCGACACGGGCCTCGTCGCGGTAGCCGTCGCCGTCGCTGGAGACCGACGAGGTGACGAGCTCGACCGCGACCGGGTCGGACGACGTGTCGTCGAAGTCGGGACGCAGCGAGGCCGCGTGGTGCATGTGCGCGTCCCCGGTGAGGACGACGGGGTTGGCCGCGCCCGCGTCCCTGATTCCGGTGAGCAGCCGGGTCCGGTCGGCCGCGTACCCGTCCCAGCTGTCCATGTTGAGCTCCTTGCCCGGTCCTTCCTTGAAGTCGCGCTGCGCCATCAGGACCTGCTGGCCGATGAGGTTCCAGCGGGCGTCCGACCGGCCGAGGCCGTCCAGGAGCCAGCGGCGCTGGTCCGCGCCGAGGATCGTGCGGCGGTCGCTCAGCCGTTCGTCGCATCCGGCCCGGTCGCCGTCGTCGCACGCCTGGTCGTCGCGGAACTGGCGGGTGTCGAGCAGGTGGAAGTCGGCCAGCGCGCCCCAGGAGACGCGGCGGTTGATCCGCATCCGGGCACCTCGCGGCACGCTCGCCCGGCGCAGCGGCATGTTCTCGTAGTACGCCTGGAAGGCATGGGCGACCCGGTCGGAGAACTCCGGCGCGCCGGTGCTGGAGACCGGTCCCGCCCAGTTGTTCTCGATCTCGTGGTCGTCGAAGGCCACCAGCCACGGGGCGACGCGGTGCGCGGCCCGCAGGTCGGGGTCGCTCTTGTACTGCGCGTGCCGCAACCGGTAGTCGGCGAGCGTCAGGCAGGTGGCGCCCGCGAAGGAACGCACCGTGCCGCTCACCGCCGTGTACCCGTCGGGCCGGTACTCGTACATGTAGTCGCCGAGGTGCACGACCAGGTCCGGCTCCTGCTCGGCGAGCCGCCGGTAGGTCGTGAAGTAGCCGTGCTCCCAGTGCGCGCACGCCGCCACCGCGAAGGTCAGGTTCCCGGCCGCGGAACCTGACGCGGGCGCCGTGCGCGTACGGCCGACGGGCGACAGGTGGCCGTCCGCGCGGAAGCGGTAGAAGTACTCCCGGCCGGGTTCGAGTCCGGCGGCCTCGACGTGCACGCTGTGCGCGGATTCCGGCCGGGCCACGGCCGTGCCCGACGTGACGAGGGTGGAGAACCGCTCGTCGGCGGCGAGCTGCCACTCGACCTCGACGGCGCGTCCGGGCATCCCGGCGAGCCCGTCGGGCGCGAGAGGGTCCAGGGCGAGCCGGGTCCACAGCACGACGCCGTCCGCCGTCGGGTCTCCCGAGGCGATGCCGAGCGCGAACGGATCCGCCCGCAATGTACGGCCACGCGTGGGCCGGGCCGACCCCGTGAGCATCAGGCCGCCCGCGCCGGCGGTCACCACTGACAGGAACGCTCTTCGTGACGTGTTCGTCTGCACACCCGGAGTGCAACCCAGCGGGTTTACACGTCGCGGCTGGCCCTGTGACCTGCGCGGGAACCCCTGATGAACAGTGCGGTGCGGCCCGCGTCAGACGTACGGCCGCAGGTAGTCGTTGGCCGAGCCGCAGCCCAGATAGTTCCGTACGGTGTGGAAGTCCAGCCAGTCGATGTTGCACGCCACGTCGCGTTCGATCCCCTCGAAGTGGTCGCGCAGCCCCGGCGGGATCGCGGCGATGTCGTCCTTGTCGGCGATGTTGATCCAGCGGCCCACGCCGGGCGGCCGGGCTCCCCTGCCGTGGACGGGCAGCGGAAGCAGGCGTTCGAAGACGACGTTCCGCATCGCGAGCGGGCTGCCCAGCGTGACGAGCAGCTCGGTGGACAGGTCGGGGTGGGCCCAGAACGCCTCGTAGGCGACGACGCTGCCGAGCGAGTGGGCGACGACGACCCGCGGCTGCCTGCGCCGGATGACGTCCGCGACGGTGTCCCTGGCCTTCGTTCTCGGGTCGCCGCCGCCGAGGTAGGCCGCCACCTCGGGGCAGAAGTCCTCGGCGAACCGCACCGCCTGGTCGCCCAGCCTGCCGAGCAGCCATTCGGCGAGCCTGTGGGCGATCCCGGTGAGCGTCTCGCCCGCCTGGCTCGGCAGCCGCCCGTCGAGCTGCTTCGCCCAGTCGGAGAACACCAGCTTCGCGTCCGGCGCCATCTGCCTGACCGGTGCAGGAGCGGTCCGGCGCAGATGGTGGGCGTAGTACGCGATCTCGGAGAAGTACTCGGCGCCGCCGTACGGCGCTCCGGCGCGCAGCCCCTTGTCGAGGTAGCCGTTCCACTTGAGCCGCATGGTCTCGGCGGCCCTGCCCGGTGACCCTCCGGCCTCCTGGTAGTAGTGGTATTTGCCGATCCCGTGAACTCCGACGATCGTCGTCATGCTCGTGCCCCCGCCTCCACACTCCGTACCCCGCCGAACGTGATCCGCCGAACGTGATCCGCGGGCGCCCGGGGATCGCCGAGGCGCACTCCGCCTGGTTCACTGGGATAAACCAGTTGATCGTGCCATGGGCGGGATCGCTACGCTGAACCACTCTCGACGCCATCCCGTCACCATGCCGAGGCCATCTCGACACCATCTCCGGCACCGGATGTACGCGACACGAACGCCGAGATACGCCGACAAAAGACGGCATAACGCGACAGAGAATGAGAAAGAGGAGACCATGCCAGGCCCGTTGCACGTCCGCGGCTCGGTCGTGATCCCGGAGGCGGAGCTCGGCTGGCGGTTCTCACGCTCATCCGGCCCCGGCGGCCAGGGGGTCAACACCACCGACAGCCGGGTCGAGCTGAGCTTCAACGTGGAGACCACGACCGCGCTCGGCCCCGCCCTGCGGACCCGGGCGCTCGAACGGCTCGCCTCCCGGCTCCACGACGGCGTTCTCACGGTCGCGGCGTCCGAGCACCGCTCCCAGCTGCGCAACCGGGAGGCCGCCGAGATACGGCTGGCGCACCTGATCCGCGAGGCGATCGCGCCGCCCCCCAGGCGACGCCGCGCCACCAAGCCCTCCCGGGCGTCGGTCGAGCGCCGCCTGACGGCCAAACGACACCGCTCCGATGTCAAGCGCCTCCGTCGGGGCGAGGAGTGACCACGTAGGCTGAGGAGATGGAACTCCCCCCGAGCGTGCGGGCCGTACTCCTCGATAACGAGGGCGACGAGGACCGGCTGATCCTCTTCCGGCGCACCGTGCCGGGCCGCGACCTCTACTGGTCCGTTCCCGGCGGCCACGTCGAGCCCGAGGACGCCACGCTTGAGGACACGCTCCGGCGGGAGATGCTGGAGGAGCTCGGCGCGACCGTCGACGCGATCACCCCGCTCACCACGCTGAGCTGCGTCCAGGAGAACGGCGTCAAGACCCAGCACGTGTACGGCTGCCGCCTCGTCACGATGGACGTGGCGCTGCGCTGCGGGCCCGAGTTCTCCGACCCCGCCCGCGGCCACTACGAGGTGGTGCGGCTGCCGCTGCGGCCCGAGGAGATCAGCGCGATCAACCTGATCCCCGAGGAGCTGGGGACCTATCTCGGCGAGCACATCTCCCGGCTGCCCGAACTGATCGGCTGACCGGGGTCAGTACCGGCGGTCCTCCATCTCCCAGATGTGGTCGATGACGTGCCAGGTGATGCGGCGAACCGCGTAACGGACCGGCCAGCCGCCCGGCACGGCCGCGCCCGTCACGGCGTCACCCGGACGGGCGAGGGTGTCCGCCAGCTCGGCGCGCATGGCGTCCCTGGCCTCCCGGTCGCCGTGGAACGGCTTGTGCCGTACACCGACCTTGCGGGCGTAGGCGCGTTCCGCCTCGACGACGTGGGCGACCATCGGATCGCGGTCCCGGCCGCCGCCCCTCGGGCCCTTGCGCAGTTCCTCGGGTGAGACCGCGGTCACCTCGTCGAAGATCTCCCAGGCGGCCCGCATCAGCGCGACCCCGCGCCCGGCCTCCGCCGCGTCCACGGGGGCGGCGTCGGCCTCGGGAACCGCGTCCGGGGCGCCGAAGTCCGTGGTCGAGGTCCCCGGTACCCGCTCGACCACGACCGGGTCCCCGGGCGAGAACGCCAGCCCCGCCCGCTCGGCGATCACGCGATAGCGCGGCGCGTAGTCGGTCAGGGCGTCCAGCGCCGACTCCTCCGACCGGCCGATCCGGCACCAGCCGGGCCAGCCGAGCGAGCAGGCGAAGACCTTCTTCGGTCCCAGCTCCAGGTAAACGCGGTTCATGGGGTCAGCTTCGCAGCCGATCCTGCCAGGCCGTGACAGGAATCGAACGGGAACTCAGACGGCGTCGATCAGGTCGGCGACCGAGTTGACCACCTGTGACGGGCGGAAGGGGAACCGGTCGATCTGGTCCTTCTGCGTCACTCCGGTCAGCACCAGGATCGTGTGCAGGCCCGCCTCCATGCCGCAGACCACGTCGGTGTCCATCCGGTCGCCGATCATGGCGGTGTTCTCGCTGTGCGCGTCGATCCGGTTCAGCGCGCTGCGCATCATCATGGGGTTCGGCTTGCCCACGAAGTACGGCTCGACACCGGTGGCCCTGGTGATCAGGGCGGCGACGGCGCCGCAGGCCGGGAGGGAGCCCTCGTTCGACGGCCCGACCGGGTCGGGGTTCGTGGCGATGAACCTGGCGCCGTTCTCGATCAGCCGGATCGCCCGCGTTATCGACGTGAAACTGTAGGTCCGGGTCTCTCCGAGCACCACGTAGTCGGGGTCGAGGTCGGTCAGCACGTACCCCGACTGGTGCAGCGCGGTGGTCAGCCCCGCCTCCCCGATGACGTACGCGGAGCCCTCGGGACGCTGGCTCGCCAGGAACGCCGCGGTCGCGAGGGCCGATGTCCAGATGGACTCCGGCGGGACGTCAAGGCCGGCGGCGCGAAGCCGTACGGACAGATCACGGGGGGTGTAGATGGAGTTGTTGGTGAGTACGAGAAAGCGTCGTCCCGTCTCGCGCAGTTTGGTGATGAACTCGTCGGCACCCGGCACCGGATGCCCCTCGTGAACCAGCACACCGTCCATGTCCGACAGCCAGCATTCGATCGCTTTACCCTCACTCATGCCTCCAGCATGTCAGGGAGCGTGCCGGGCCCGCGAGACGCGTGCGGGCAGGGGGCGGGGGCCGGCGGCCGGACGGTACGCGAGCTGGAAGATCATCGTTAACACGACTGGCACACCGGAAGGGTTGCGGACGATTCCCACATCTGGGATAACGTGTCCCATCCCGAAAAACCATTCGAGGAGAGTCACCCTGGTGCCCGTTTCCAGAGACCGAGGCGTCATCATCGCTCCGGGCACCGGTTACCGGCGCCACCAGGCCGAAACCCCACGCACGGCCGGGCGCGAGCCGGCCGGATGAACCAAGGAGTGCCTCGTGCTTCCACGATCAATCACGCGGCGCCGTATCGCGGCGGTCGGCGCGCTCGCCATCGCCGCGGGGCTCACCCTCTCGGCATGCGGCGGCGACGACACCGCCGGCACTGACACCGCTGCTCCGGCCCCCAGCGCCCAGAGCGCGCTGGCCAAGCTCGTACCGGAGAACATCGCGGCGGACGGCAAGATCCTCATCGGCAGCGACGCCTCCTACCCGCCCAACGAGTCCGTCGACCCGGCCACCCAGAAGATCGTCGGCTGGGAGGTCGAGCTGGGCGAGGCGCTCGCCGCCAAGCTCGGTCTCAAGGCCGACTTCCAGAACGCCGGCTTCGACACGATCATTCCGGGCATCCAGTCCGGCAAGTACGAGCTCGGCGTCTCGTCGTTCACCGACAACGCCGAGCGCGAGAAGGTCGTCGACTTCGTGACGTACTACTCGGCCGGTGTCTCGTGGGCCGCGCTGAAGGGCAACCCCAAGGGCGTCAACCCCGACGACGCCTGCGGCAAGAAGATCGGCGTCCAGCAGGGCACGGTCGAGGTCGACGACATCAAGGCCCGCAGCGAGAAGTGCGTCAAGGACGGCAAGCCCGCGATCGAGCAGGTCGTGCGCAAGGGGCAGACCGAGGTCAACGCGGACCTGGTCTCCGGCAAGATCGACGGCATGCTCGCCGACTCCCCCATCGTCGGCTACGCCGTCAAGGAGACCGGTGACAAGCTCGAGGTCATCGGGCAGGTCTACGACGCGGCCCCCTACGGCTTCGCCGTCGGGAAGAACTCGGGCACGATGAAGGACGCGGTCCTCGGCGCGCTCAAGGAGCTCATCGCGGACGGTACCTACACGAAGATCCTTGAGAAGTGGGGCGTCCAGGACGGCGCCATCACGACCCCGGTGATCAACGGCGCCGGCGGCTGATCCATGTCGGTCGGCGAAACAGAGCCGCGTCCCGCGGCGGTCAAAGCCGTACCGGTGCGTCACCCCGGCCGCTGGGTGGCCGGGGTGGCGGTCGCGGTGCTGGCCGCGATGCTGATCAACAACCTGGTCACCAACGAGGCGTACAACTGGTCCGAGCAGCTCAAGTACCTGTTCTCGCCCGCGGTCCTCGATGGTGTGCGCAACACGATCTGGCTGACCGTCGCCGCCATGATCGGCGGTGTCGTCCTCGGCATCGTGCTCGCGCTGATGCGGCTGTCCGCCAACCCGCTGCTGCGCGGCGCGGCCTGGCTGTACATCTGGGTCTTCCGCGGCACGCCGCTGTTCACCCAGTTGCTGATCTGGGGGAACATCGGAGCCCTCTTCCCCACTCTGGGACTGGGCATCCCGTTCGGCCCGGAGTTCGTCACCGCGCAGACCAACGCGCTGTACAGCGCGGCCGCGGCGGCGGCGCTCGGTCTGATCTTCAACGAGGCGGCCTACATGGCCGAGATCGTGCGCGGTGGCATACAGTCGGTGGACGAGGGCCAGCAGGAGGCGGCCAGCGCGCTCGGTCTGACCAGGCCGCAGACGCTGCGCCGGATCATCCTGCCCCAGGCCATGCGAGTGATCGCACCGCCCACCGGCAACGAGGCGATCTCGATGCTGAAGAACACCGCCCTGGTCGCGGCCATCCCGTACCTGGAACTGACGTTCACCGTGCAGAACATCTACTCGCACACCTACCAGATCATCCCCATGCTGGTCATGGCCTGCCTCTGGTACCTGTTCCTTTCGTCGATCATGATGATCGGGCAGCACTACCTCGAGCGCTACTACGGCAAGGGGTACTCCCGGTGAGCGAACAGACGGACATGCCGATGGGCGACCTGATGGTGAAGGCCGAGCAGGTCTGCAAGAACTTCGGCCACGTGGAGGTTCTCAAGGGCATCGACCTGCAGGTACGGCAGGGCGAGGTGATGTGCGTCGTCGGTCCTTCCGGATCCGGGAAGTCCACCTTCCTGCGCTGCATCAACCACCTGGAGAAGATCGACGCGGGCCGGCTGTGGGTCGACGGGCACCTCGTCGGCTACCGCCAGCGTGGCGACAAGCTGTACGAGCTCCGCGAGAAGGAGGTCGCCGCGCAGCGCAGGGACATCGGCATGGTGTTCCAGCGGTTCAACCTCTTCCCGCACATGACGGCGCTGCAGAACGTCATGGAGGCGCCGATCCTCGTCAAGGGCGAGAGCCGGGACGCCGCCAAGGCCAGGGCCGAGCAGCTGATGGAGCGGGTGGGCCTGTCCGACCGGATGGGCAACTATCCCTCACAGCTGTCCGGCGGCCAGCAGCAGCGCGTCGCCATCGCGCGGGCGCTCGCGATGCAGCCCAAGCTCATGCTGTTCGACGAGCCCACCTCCGCTCTGGACCCGGAGCTCGTCGGCGAGGTCCTGGACGTCATGCGCGACCTGGCCCGAGAGGGCATGACCATGGTGGTCGTCACCCACGAGATGGGCTTCGCCAGAGAGGTCGGCGACTCGCTGGTCTTCATGGACGGCGGCGTGGTCGTCGAGCAGGGCGTCCCGCGCGAGGTGCTGACCAACCCCCAGCACGCCCGTACACAGGCGTTCCTGTCCAAGGTCCTCTGAACCGGTCCGAGCCGGCCGTGATCACGCGGGGTCTCTCCGAGGGCTTCGGGTGATCACGGCGCCGGCGGCCGCGCGTCGGCGGATCGCGGACGCGCCGTGACAGCAAAAAAACCGAGACATCCGAAATAAACGGAAAACCACTCCGGTTGTTCGGGGCGTGACCACGGACATCATTCGCGGCGTCCCGCGCGGGACGGCCGACGCCCCCTTGTCGATCCTCGAACTCGCGACCGTCGGCGAGGGAAGCACTCCCGCCGACTCGCTCCGGGCGAGCACCGAGCTGGCCCGACGCGCCGAGGAGTGGGGCTACCACCGCATCTGGGTCGCCGAACACCACGGCATGCCCGGCGTGGCCAGCTCCTCCCCCGCCGTGATCATCGCCCATCTGGCGGCGGCGACGCGCACGATCAGGGTCGGCTCCGGCGGCGTCATGCTGCCCAACCACGCTCCGCTGGTCGTCGCCGAACAGTTCGGCACGCTGCACGCGCTGCATCCCGGCCGGATCGACCTCGGCCTCGGCCGCGCGCCGGGCACCGACATGGCGACCGCGAACGCCCTGCGCCGCTCCGCCGACGTCGATCCGAACGAGTTCCCCCAGCAGGTGGCCGAGCTGACCTCCTTCCTCGACGGCGCGTTCCCCGAGGACCATCCGTACGCGCGGATCCAGGCGATCCCCAGGACCGACGACCGGCCGCCCATCTGGCTGCTCGGATCCAGCGGATTCAGCGCCAGGCTGGCCGGGCTGCTCGGGCTGCCTTTCGCCTTCGCCCACCACTTCAGCGCGGAGAACACCGAGCCCGCGCTCGACCTCTACCGGTCCTCGTTCCGGCCGTCCGAGGTGCTCGCGGAGCCGTACGCGCTGATCGGTGTGGCGGCCGTCGCGGCGGACACGGAGGCGGAGGCGCTCCGGCAGGCCATGCCGGGCGCGCTGTCGTGGCTGCGCATGCGCCGCGGCAAGCCGGGCCTGTTCCCCTCACCGGAGACCGCCGAGGCGTACCCGTTCACCCCGATGGAGATGGACTTCGTCCGCGAGCGGCTGTCCAACGTGGTGCACGGAGACGCCGAAGGCGTCCGCGCAGGTCTGGACGAGCTGCGCAAGCGCACCGGCGCCGACGAACTGATGATCACCACGATGGTGCACGGCGCCGAGGCACGGCTGCGTTCCTACGAGCTCATCGCCCGGGTCCACGGCATGACGGCATAGCCCGGCGGGCGAGGCGACGCGCCCGCCGGGGCACGGGTCAGGACGGAGTGGGGGCGAGCGCTTCGAGCGCCTCCTCGGCCCGGCGCATCGACTCGACGGGATCCGCGTCCGGGTTGCCGATCTCCGGGTCGAAGTTGAGATCGTGGAAGACCTCCGTCACGCCCTTCGCCCCGAGGGCCGCCACATCGGCGCGGATCTTCTCGTAGGAGCCGGCGAGCGGCCCCTCGTCGGTCGCGCGTACCCGGGTGACTCCCCGGCAGACGAAGCGCAGTCTGCCGGGATCACGCCCCGCCTCGCGTGCCGCGTCCTTGACGACGGCGATCTGCTCGTCGATCGCGCCCAGATCGGCGCGGCTGGAACTGATCCACCCGTCGGCGATCCTCCCCGCCCTCCGGAGCGCCACGGCGGCCGTGCCGCCCATCAGGATCGGCGGCGCCGGGACGGGCTTCGGATCCTGATGAATGGGCGGCAGTTCGTAGAACTCGCCCTTGTGCTCCACCACGTCCTCCGTCCAGAGGCGGCGGAGGATCTCGACGTACTCCTCCCCTCGCCTGCCACGGCGTTCCATCGGCACGCCGGACGCCAGGAACTCCTCCGGAAGCCAGCCGAGGCCGAGCCCGACGTCGAGCCGCCCTCCCGACACGTCCTGGAGGGTGGCGAGCTGCTTGGCCATCAGAGCGGGAGAGACGAACGGCAGGTTCAGCACCGCGACGCCGAGCCGGACCCGGTCGGTGAGGCCCGCCAGGTAGGACAGGCTGACGATCGGATCCTGGACGCTCCGGTACACCGGCCCCATCGGGTGGCCGACCGGATAGAGCAACCGCTGGAAGGTCCACACCTCGTGGTAGCCCAGTTCCTCGGCACGGCGCGCGATGCGCTTCATGTTCCCCGGTGTCGCCCACGAGCCCGAGACCGGTACGGCGAAGCCAATCTTCATACAGGCACCATAGGCTGAACGCGTGATCGAACTGTCGGCACCGGCTCCGATCGCCTCGCGCGACGGAGCGTCCCCCACCGCCGGAGCGTCCCCCACCGCCGGAGCGGCGGACGCGGCACCCCCGGACGGAGACCCGGCCGGCCCCCCGGACCCGCGCGAGGCACAGACGGCGGGGGCGGCGGAGGCGGACGGCGGGCGGTCCCCCGGAGGGCTCGAACGGCCTGCGCCGGGACTCGGGCGGACCACCGCCGAGCTGATCGGCGATCTCGTCCGGCTCGCACCTCACGAGGGCCCGGTGGCGGTGCTCAAGCAGGGTTCCGGCGCCGCCGCGTGGGGCGACGCCGCCGGAGTCGTGGTGGTCCGGGTGGGCGATGTGGTGCTGAAGGCGCATCCCGAGAGGACCTCCGAGGCGGACCTGCGCGTCCGGCTGGATGCCGCCGGACGGCTGCCCGGCCTGATGCTCGCCCCTCTCCGCCTGGAGCGGCTGGGCACCCGGCTCGTCACGCTCTGGCCGGCGGGCGAGCCGCTGACCCCCGCGGATCTGGAGGCCGGCGACGACCACGCCCCGTGGGAGGAGGGGGCACGGCTGCTGGCCCGGCTGCACGACCACCCCCTGCCCGCGGGGCTGCCCCCGGACGGCGGTCACGCACGCCTCGTGCGCGCGGTCGCCGCACTCGACGGGCTGGACGACGTCCCGCCCGAGATCCGCGGCGCGTACGAAACGCTGCCCTGGAGCCACGACGCCACGGGAGGACCTGGAGAGCCGGGAGAGCTGGAAGGGCTGGGACATGCGGCGCGTCCGGGCCGTCCGATGCCGCCGGACGGCCGGGACCCGGCCGGACGGAGCACGCTGGTGCACGGAGACTGGCACCTCGGCCAGCTCGTCAGGATCGGCGGGACGTGGACGCTGATCGACCCGGACGATCTCGGCGTCGGCGATCCCGCGTGGGATCTGGCCCGGCCCGCCGCCTGGTTCGCGGCCGGACTGCTCGCCACCTCGGCATGGGACCGGTTCCTCGGGGCCTACATCGCCGCAGGCGGGCGCGCGGTCGGCGCCGACGATCCGTGGAGGGAACTCGACCTGCCGGCCCGGGCGTTGACCGTCCAACTGGCCGCGACAGCGGTCGCGACGGCGAGCCGCGCCGGGCGACCACTCGACGACGCGGCGCGGGCGCTGGTCTCCTCCTGCCGGAGGATCCTCGCGGCCGCGCCCGCCTGAGGCGAAGCGGTCGCCGGGCGGTCCAAAGCAGCACAGAGCAGCACGATGCAATACAAAGCAGTACGGAGCAGCAACGCGATCAAGGAGACGATTCCTGATGCAGTGCCCCAAGTGCCGCGGCAACATGCGGACGTTCGACCGCAACGGGATCCACATCGAGCAGTGTGACAACTGCCGCGGCATCTTCCTCGACTACGGCGAGCTGGAGACGCTGACCCGCCTGGAGACCCAGTGGGCGCAGCAGAGCTACGCGCCGCCACCGCCGCCCGCGCACGGAGCCCCGGGCTGGGGCGCTCCGCACGGCGGCCACGGTGGTGGGCACTACGGCCACCGCCGCGACCGCAGCTGGGTGGGCATGCTGTTCTCAAGCTGAACGACCGGGAGCAGCAGGCCGGACCGGCGGGCCGAAGGCGGACCGCCCGGAGCCCGCGGGGGCGAAGCCTGGCTCCTGGAGCCCGAGGGCCGCGATTCACAAAGGATCGCGGCCCTTGCCGTTTCCTCTCGCCGACAGGCAGCGTGTGTTGCACACTCCCTAGTCGAGCCAGATCACGATGCCGGTCAAGCCGTTGAGCACGGCCGCGGCACCGGCCCGGACGGCGCGCCCGGCGCGTTCGGGGGTGAAGGTGGCGGGATCGTACGTCGAGGACATGCCGAGGCCCTCGCCGCGGAACGACGCACCGGTCCAGTCGGCGGCGGTGACGTTCGCCGTGGGCTCGGCCAGTTCGGCGCCGACCACGAGGAACTGCTGGTCGAGGTGGTTGGGAGTGACCAGGGCCAGGGCGTCGATGAGGTCGTTGCCGGCGCTGACGATGAGGTCGGGCTTCATGGCGATCGCGCTGCTGATGCGCGGAACGAACTGGTCCGGCCGCGTGGCCGTGAGGGTCTTGAGGCTGACGTTCTCCTCCTCGGCCCACTCCGTCACGGCGCTCACCAGCGTTTCGGTCTGAGGGTCGTCCCCCACGGTGAGCAGCACCACGCGGTAGCCCTCCGACGGACGGACCCCGTTCCAGGAGCCGGGTCGCGGCGTGATCGTCGCCTCCGGGGCGGGCGAAGCGTCCGGGAAGAACCCCGCGCCGGGGGTGCCGACGGCGGTGGGCTTCGCGTGCGGCCGGGACCAGTCGTCGCCGGAGCCGCATCCGCTGAGCAGTAGAGCGGTCGCGACTGCCGCGGCCAGTGTGCTGGCAGGCAGGAGTCGAGAGCGCATAGAGATCGTCCTCCGGGGGTGGCGGGAAGTGCGCCTACTTCCTACCTCATTGTTCGGGGCCTTCGGGGCGGGGGCCGTCACCCGCCGGGCTTGGTTCGTCACCGGTTCGACCGCGAGATGCCGTTCGTTCATCTCAGCCGAGCAGATTTCGTACGCCAAGCCCGAAAAGGAGTTATATGTCCCCCGCCACTCGGCGTCGTGCCGGTGCCGTCATCGCCGCCGTAGCCGTGGCCGTCCTGCTCAGTGCCGCGCCCGCTCTCGCCCACGGGTTCACCTCGACGGTTTACGCCGACCTCGCCTCGCCCGAAACCGGGCACGTCCGCACCGAGCTCCAACTGGAGTACGACCTGCTGGTCGTCTCCGCCGCCGACAACGAGAAGGATGATCCGCTCTTCCGAGCGGGCACCGCGGCGTTCGAGGCCGGTGACGCGGCGGAGCAGGCCGCCGCGCTCGACGCCCACGCCGACTCGGTGGTCGCGTACGTGACCGAGCGCTTCGGCGTCACGACCGGGGGCAAGGCGTGCACCCCGGTCCGGGACGGCGACTTCACGGTCGGGCAACGCGAGGGTGTCCCGTACGCGCTGCTGATCCTCGACTACCGGTGCCCGGAGTCCGCTGACGCGCACGAGGTGCGCAGCGGGCTGTTCCCGGGCTCAGAGGGCTATGTACGCGACAGCAAGACGATCGTCACCTACGACCTCGACCTGAAGTCCGGAAGCACCGCCCTCGACGCTCAGCATCGGTCGTTCTCCACGCGGCAGTCCTGGTTCGAGCGGTTCTGGCAGTTCTTCCGACTCGGAGCCGAGCACCTGCTCAGCGGACTCGACCACATCCTCTTCCTGCTGGCGCTCATCGCGGGATCGCGCCGCCTGCGCGAGATCGTGCTGGCGGCGACGACCTTCACGCTGGCTCACTCGGTGACCTTCATCCTCGCCGCCCTCGGCCTCGTGGAGGTGCCCGCGTCGTTCGTCGAGCCCGTCATCGCCCTCTCGATCGCGGTCGTCGCCGGCTGGCATCTGTGGCGGATCCGGCGACGCCGATCGCACGCCGCAGAACTCGCGACGCTCAGCCGCGGCCACCTCAGCCTGGACCGCGCGGGCTGGACGCGGCTCGCGGTGGTCTTCTGCTTCGGCCTCGTGCACGGGCTCGGCTTCGCCGCGGCACTGGGGATCGACCAGGCCTGGTCGTGGACGCTTCTGTGGTCGCTCCTCGTCTTCAACGTGGGCATCGAAGCCGTCCAGCTGGCGATCATCGTCGTCGTCTTCCCGCTGCTCGCCCTGCTGCGCCACCGCCGACCGGCGGCGGGGCTGTGGACGACCGGGGTGATGGCAGCGGGTGTGTCCGTGATGGGCCTGGTGTGGTTCGTGCAACGAGTTCTCGGAATCTGAGATCACGTCACAACTTCCGGCAAGCGCAACAGGCCGCCCACCCCACGTTCACCTCCGAGTCACCGCTTTACGGAATCTTGACAAACCTCACTAATAACCCCAAATGGATGGAAACCAATGAAGCTCGACAAGGGGACACAGGGCCCCGGGCCTGTTCTGCGCCGGGTCGCCATGAGCGCCACCGCCGCGGCCATCGGTGTCACCGCTGTGTTCGGCAGCGGCCTGACGACCGCGGCCCACGCTGACAGCGCGACGCTCACCGGCATCGTCCTCGGTGTGGGCGCCAACGAAACGCAGCGCGTCGTGTCGTGGTACTCCTCGGCCGGCACCGCGCAGGTGATCCAGGTCGCGCCGACGTCCAAGCTCGTCAACGGCGAGTTCCCCACAAGCGCCGTCACCTTCCCGGCCACGGTCACCGCCAACAGCGTCAACGGCGGCTACAACGCTCACGGGACGATCGACAGCCTGAAGCAGAACACCGCGTACTCCTACCGTGTGGGTGTCGAGGGCGCTTGGTCCCCGACGTACTCCTTCACGACCCAGGACTTCAACGGCAACAACCTCGACTTCCTGTTCTTCGGCGACCCGCAGATCGGCTCGTCCGGCAATGTGGCGAAGGACGGTGCCGGGTGGCTCGACACCCTGGACGTCGCCCTCGCCGCCAACCCGAAGGCCGAGCTGCTGGTCTCGGGCGGTGACCAGGTCGAGACCGCCAACACCGAGACGCAGTGGAACGCGTTCCTCGCGCCCGACAAGCTGCGCCAGTACCCGTGGGCCGCCACCATCGGCAACCACGACGTCGGCGGCAGGGCGTACGAGCAGCACTTCTGGACGCCGAACACCGACCGCTCCGCGCCGTACTACAACGGCAGCGCGGCGACCCGGTCGGGCGGTGACTACTGGTTCAAGTACAAGAACGTCCTGTTCATCGACATCAACAGCAACGCCTACACCAATGGCTCCGACGCCGCGCACATCGACTACATCACCGATGTCGTCAAGGAGCACGGCGCCGACGCGAAGCACACGGTGCTCATCTACCACCACGCGATCTACTCGCCGGCCGCCCACGCGAACGACGGCGACAACAAGCAGCGTCGTCAGGACTTCCCGACCGCCTTCTCGAAGCTCGGCGTCGACCTGGTCCTGCAGGGTCACGACCACAGCTACTCCCGTAGCTACGTGATCAAGAACGGTCAGAAGGCCGACAAGGACGAGCAGCCCGGTGCCGACTCGGTGGTCAAGGGCCCGGGCGGTGTCATCTATGTGACGGCGAACTCCGCGTCGGGTTCGAAGTACTACGACCTCACCGCTCCCGACGTGACCAAGGACCCGAACTTCGGTCCCGACCCGCTGAACCCCAAGAGCCACTGGGCCAACTCGGTGGAGGACCAGGAACACGTCCGCACCTACGTGAGGATCCAGGTGCGCGGCAACAAGCTCGTCGTCGAGAACATCCGCAGCGGCACCTGCGCCGCCCCCAACGCCGCGGTGGAGCTCGGCCAGGTGAAGTGGTGCGGCCCGAACAACGGTGCCGACGCCGCTCCGGGGGTCGGCTCCGCCGTCGACAAGGTTGTGATCCACACGCAGGACAACAAGGGCGACGCGAACAAGCCGACCGCGGCTGCGTCCGGCTGGCTTCAGTAGCCGACCGAGGGTGACGCCGGGCACCTCACGCTCACCGCGCCGAGCCGATCCGGCCCACCCCGACTGGTGGGGTGGGCACCGCCGGGTGCCCACCCCACGCCACGTCTTCCATCCCACCGCTTCCAGAACTGCCCGAGGACCATCAGATGCACCCGCCCAGACCGCGTACGACCACAGCCGCCGGATTCCTCGCCCAGGCCGGCGTCGTGGTGCTGCTCGCCGCGCTCGGCTTCCTCGGAGTGGGGACAGGACCTGCCGCGGCGGCGGACGGTGAGGTCTCCTGGGCGGTCACGACGGCCTCGGGCGACTTCGGGACCGGCCGGCCGAACTACAACTACACCCTCGACCCGGGCGGGCGGCTCGAGGACGGTCTCGTGATCGTCAACCACGGCACAACGCCGCTCCATATGGTCGTTTATGCCGCGGACGGATTCACCACCGAGCAGGGCCGGCTTGACCTGATCACCAGGGACGCGAAGTCGGCAGGGGTGGGTGCGTGGGTCCACACGAACCGGCCGGACGTGACGGTCCGGCCCGGCGAGTCGGTCGAGATGCCGTTCACGGTCGCTCTTCCGGACAACGCCGCGCCCGGCGAATACATGGGCGGCATCGTCACCTCGCCGACCCGGGCCGGCGCAGCGGACGGGATCGACGGGGACCGGCGTCTCGGCATCCGGATCCGTCTGCGCGTGGGTGGAGAGCTCAAGCCGGCCCTGTCTGTAGAGGACATGCGCGTGCGCTACTCGGGCACGCCCAATCCGTTCGGGAAGGGTGACGCCACCGTCACGTACACGATCCGCAACACGGGCAACGCCATCCTCACCGCTCGGCAAGCGGTGGCCGCGTCCGGCCCCTTCGGGCGCCTGGGCGTCCACGCGCCCCAGATCGACGACTCGCCCCAGCTGCTGCCGGGCGACACCTGGAAGGTCTCCGTGCCGGTACACGGAGTGGCTCCCGCGCTGAGACTGACGGGGACGGTCACCCTCATCCCGCTGCTCACCGACGCGTCGGGCTCGGTCGCCCCGCTCGCCACCGTCGAGAGCACCACGCACGCCTGGACCATCCCCTGGGCACTGCTGCTTCTCCTCATCGCCCTTTGCGGGATCGTCGTCGCGGCTCTGACTTCCCGGCGCCGCCGTCAGACCAGGTTCCGCGTCCAGGAGGCGGCCGAACAGGCGCTTCGCGAGCGGGAGACCTCTGCATGATCGTTCGGGCCGCCACCGCGCACCCGCGGGACGGAGGCACGCAGCGGAGGCCCACCGGGGAAGCGAAGCCGGGGCGGCGTCAGGCGGGGAAGTCGTCCGGGGAGACGTCGCTCGTCGAGGCGTTGCCGCCCACGACCTTGTTGAGGCTCAGGGTCCAGTTGTCCCAGCGGATCTGGGTGGAGGTGTAGGTCGTCTTGTACGGCAGCGGGTCGTCGAACTTCGAGAAGTTGCAGTTCCGGGTGAAGCTCCGCGCCGCACGGTCGTAGTCGGTGCCGCTCGTGAAGTAGACGCGGTACTTGCCGTCCTTGATGTTGGACACCTTGGCCGTCGACCTCTTGCGGACGTACACGCTGACGGCCTTCTTCTTGCCCAGGACCAGGGTGACGACGCTGTCGCCGGCCGTGCCGTTCTTCACGGTCAGGCCGCCGCGCCCACCGCGGATGCCCGACACCAGGATCGTGCCGCTGGCGAGACGGCGAGTGCGCTCCTTCGGCGGCGAGAACTTGATCAGGCCGCCGCGGTAGTCCCCTCCCCCGGCGAGATCGGCCCCGGCTTCCTTCAGGTTCCCGAACTCGCTGGACTTGCCGAGCCGGGCGAGCACGCTCGACGCCGTGCAGAGGGACCGCCCGTCCACGTCCTGGACCAGTTCGTCGAGCTTGCCGTCCATGGCGCGCAACGCCGCCAGGTAGTCGGTGTGCTCGGTGCCGATCTCGGCGGGCGGCCGCAGCGGCTCCAGCCGCTCCGTCGCCGCCGCCACGGCCGTCTGCGCACGCTGTACGCGCTGGCCGAGCGACTTGAGCGTGCGGGCCTTGGAGATGTCCCGCAACGCGTTCGCCACCGGCTGGCCGGCGGCGTCCAGCTCGACCTGGTACGCCTCCGGAGTGAGTGCGGGAGCTCCGCTCGGCGACGACGCCGATCCCCCGGAGGATCCCGAAGCGGAACCGCCGGAGCCGGAGCCGGAGGAGCCCCGGCTCCCACCCGAGGTGCAGGCGGTCACGGTCAACGTCAAGGTCGCGGCGAGCGCGAGCGCGGAGAGTCGCGGGGAGATCACCCGCACAACTGTCTCGGCACGAGTCAGGATGTGTCAACCTGGAAGATTCCCGACTATTGACTCGTACGAAACGACCGGCCTCGTCCGACCTGCCGCTCTTGTCCGGGGGCGGGTTCTCGGTGGAAACCCCGGACGGATCCGCGGAACACGTCCCTGGAGCGGATCCGGCGGACGGCCGCGGATGTGCTCGGCGACCGGGTCAGGGGGCGTCGATCTCGACCAGCCCCCTGTCGCGGTCTGTCCTGAGCCAGCGCCGCACGCCGATCGACCTCAGGAAGGGCAGGTCGTGGCCGGCCACGAGCAGTGCCCCCCGGTAGGCCGCCAGCGCCTGCGACAGCTGCCGCACGCTGGCGAGGTCGAGGTTGTTGGTGGGCTCGTCAAGCAGCAGGAGTTGCGGCGCCGGCTCCGCCAACAGCAGCGCGGCCAGTACGGCACGGAAGCGCTCGCCGCCGGAGAGTGTGCCCGCCGCCTGCTCGACCCGGTCACCCCGGAACAGGAACCGGGCGAGCTGCGCCCTGATCGTGTTGACCGGCGCGGTCGGCGCGAACGCGCGGGCGTTCTCCAGGATGCTGAGCGAGTCGTCCAGCACGTCGAGCCGTTGCGGCAGGTAGCGCACCGGCACGTCCACCTGGACCAGCCCGGACGCGTCGAGTTCGCCGGCGATCCTCCTGAGCAGGGTGGTCTTGCCCGAGCCGTTGGCCCCGAGCAGGGCGATGCGCTCCGGCCCGCGTACGACGAGTTCCTCCAGGACCTTGCCCGGCCGGGGGATCCCGTCCTCGATCCTGTCCTCGGTTTCGCCCTCGGCCTCGATCGGCGCGATCGTGACCGGTGCGGCGGTCGCGGGACCACGGAGGGCCCGCCCGGTGACCGTCAGCACCGTGCGACCGGCGGGGACCTCGGTCCTGGGCAGCTTCACCCGGATCTCGGCGTCGTCGCGCACCGCCTCCTCCGCCTCGGTCAGCCGGTCGCGCGCCTCCGACAGCTTCTCCTCGTGCATGGAGCGGTGCTTGCCCGCCGACACCTGCGCCTGGCGCTTGCGCTCCTGCATGATGATCTTCGGCTCGCGTTTCTGGTCGTACATCTTCTTGCCGTACCGAACCCTGCGGTCGAGCTTGGTCCTGGCCTCGGCCAGCTCCCGCTTCTGGCGGCGGACGTCGCCCTCGGCCGCGCGGACCATGCGCTCGGCCGCCTCCCGCTCGACCGCCAGCACCTCCTCGTACTCGCTGAACGTGCCGCCGAACGTCCGCCTGACCGGCAGGTCGACGATCTGGTCCACCAGGTCGAGCAGCGCCCGGTCGTGGCTGACGACCACCAGGGTCCTCGTCCACGACGTGACGGCGTCGTACAGGCGCTCGCGCGCGTCGATGTCGAGGTTGTTGGTGGGCTCGTCCAGCAGCAGCACGTCCGGCTGCCGCATGAACAGAGCGGCCAGGCCGACCAGGATCGTCTCCCCTCCGGACAGCGTGGCCACCGTGCGGTCGAGGTCCACCGTGCCGAGGCCGAGCCGGGCCAGCTCCGCCCCGGCACGCTCCTCGACGTCCCACACGATCGCGTCGAAGTCGACGCCGTCGATCTCTCCGCGTTCGACGGCGTGCAGCACGGCGCGCGCGGGCGTGATGCCGAGCAGGTCGCCGACCGTACGGCTCGCGCCGAGCGGGAGGTTCTGCGGCAGATAGCCGATCTCCCCATTGACGTCGGCCGATCCCCGGGCGGGGGTCAGCTCTCCGGTGATGATCCTGAGCAGCGTGGACTTGCCGGAGCCGTTGACCCCGATCAGGCCGGTGCGGCCGGTGCCGAACGCGAGGTCCAGCCCGTCCAGCACCGGCGTGCCGTCGGGCCAGGAGAACGACAGATCACTGCAGACGATCGGAAATGACATGAGGCGGCTCCCCTTAGGTCGTGGCGAACGGTGCGACGGGGTTACCGCCGCGCGACATGCGAGGGACACCGCGGGCACATGCCCGGAAGGGAGGACACCCCGGCGAGGGAGCCCGGCGGAGGAGCCTGGGCGGAGAACCCTGCGAGGAGACGGTCCGCTGAGGTCGATGCGCCGACCTGCCGCGATGGGCGGCGGTCACGGGCGCGGTGTCGGCGACCTCAGAACTTCAACGGGCTCTCCGGACGGGAGGTGACAGGGCGGACCTCACTGTACGCACCGCCCCTGCTGCCCGCCACCCATTAATCGCCCGGTTCACAGCGGCCCGGAGGCGGTGCGACGTGGCGAACGTCACTGGAGTGACAAATGGGTACCCCCCTGGATGAGGGCCTCAGGTGACGGGTAAGGTAACGCTGACCTAAATAAGGTAACCCTTACTCGATCTCGCAGGAGCGGCACGTGTTCGCGAGCTACCTCATCGGCCTTCGTGAGGGCCTGGAGGCGACCCTCGTGGTCTCCATACTCGTCGCCTTCCTCGTGAAAAGCGACCGCCGCGACCGTCTCCCACTTGTGTGGGCGGGCGTCGCCGGCGCCGTCGCTCTCTCCGTCGGGTTCGGAGCCCTGCTCACCTTCACCGCCGCACATCTGAACCAGATGCAGCAGGAGCTGTTCGACGCGGTCACGTCGATCGCCGCGACCGTCTTCGTCACGTTCATGATCTTCTGGATGCGCACGGCGGCGCGGCGGATGTCCAGCGACCTGCGCGGCAAGCTCGGCGAGGCCCTGGAGCTGGGCTCCACCGCCGTTGTGGTCATGGCCTTCCTCGCGGTGGCCAGGGAAGGTCTGGAGACCGCCCTCATCTGGTTCGCCGCCGCCCAGGGCGCCGCGGCGACCGCGAGCCCGCTGATCGGCATCAGCCTCGGCCTGCTCACGTCCGTCGTGCTCGGCTGGGGCCTCTACAAGAGCGCGCTGCGGATCAACCTGACCAAGTTCTTCACCTGGACCGGCCTGCTGCTGATCCTGGTCGCCGCCGGCATCTTCAAGTACGGCGTGCACGACCTTCAGGAGGCCGACATCCTGCCGGGGCTGACCACCTACGCCTTCGACATCAGCGGCGTGCTCGACCCGTCCGCCTGGTACTCCGCGCTGCTGAGCGGCATGTTCAACATCACGGCGCAGCCGAGTGTGCTGGAGATGGTCGCGTGGGTCGTCTACGCCGTCCCGGTCCTCATTCTCTTCCTCCGCCCGTCAGGCCGGCCGAAGACGACGCGGGGCCCTGCCGTACCGGCCGGGGACACCCCCACCGTGCCCGCCTCCTGAGCGCGGGCCACCGCCCCGTCCGACGCCCCATCCTGCTTTCCCAGAACTGGAGTCCTCCGCAATGCGCACCCCCGCCGTCGTCGCCCTCGCCGCCCTCGGCCTGCTCGCCGCCGCCTGTTCCTCGGGCACGACCGACTCCTCCGCGTCCGGCGGCGCGGCCAAGCCTGACAAGATCACCGTTGCGGCCAACGACACCGAGTGCAAGGTCGCCACGGCGGAGCTCCCCGCCGGCACCTCGACCTTCCAGATCACCAACAGCGGCAGCAAGGTGACGGAGTTCTACGTCTACGCCGGCGGCGACCGGGTGATGGGCGAGGTGGAGAACATCGTGCCCGGCCTGACCCGTGAGGTCATGGTCGAGCTGCCCGCCGGGACGTACGAGGCGACGTGCAAGCCGGGCATGATCGGCAAGGGCATCCGGAACCCGCTGAAGGTGACCGGCGAGCACAAGCCGCTGAGCGACGACGCCAAGCTCTCCGAGGCCACCGCCAGCTACAAGCGCTACATCAAGACCCAGAGCGAGACGCTGCTCGTCAAGACCCAGGAGTTCGTGGACGCCGTCAAGGCCGGCGACATCGAGAAGGCCAAGAACCTCTACCCGGTCGCTCGGACCTACTGGGAGCGCATCGAGCCGGTGGCCGAGATCTTCGGCGACCTCGACCCGGCGATCGACGCCCGCGAGAACGACGTGGAGAAGGGCCAGGAGTGGACCGGCTTCCACCGCATCGAGAAGGACCTCTGGGTCGAGAAGGACGTCAGTGAGGACGGCCCGATCGCCGACAAGCTGATGGCCGACATCAAGACCATCGTCGAGAAGTCGAACGAGGCGACGCTCTCGCCTCTCCAACTCGGCAACGGCGCCAAGGGCCTGCTCGACGAGGTCGCCACCGGGAAGATCACCGGTGAGGAGGACCGCTACTCGCACACCGACCTGTGGGACTTCGACGCCAACCTCCAGGGCTCCAAGGCCGCCGTTCAGGCGCTCCGCCCGGTCCTCGAGGAGCGTGACGCCGAGCTGGTGAAGACCCTGGACGAGAAGTTCGCCGCCGCCGAGGCCGCGCTCGAGACCCACCGCCAGGGCGACGGCTGGAAGCTGCACACCGACCTGTCCAAGGACGACCTGAAGAAGCTGTCCGACGTGATCAACGCTCTGTCCGAGCCGATCAGCCGGATCGCCTCCACCGTCAGCAAGTAGCCACGAATCGTCGGCACGTGAGGACCATCGGCGACAGCCGTTCGGGACGGAGCAGGGCATGAACATCAGCCGCAGGAAGCTCTTCGGACTCGGCGCGGCCGGCGTGGCCGCGGTCGGGGCGGGCGCGGTGGCGACCCGCACCCTGGTCGTGGACCTGCCCGGGGCGGCGCACGCCGCGTCGACGTCCGATCCGGTCACGTTCTACGGGGCCCACCAGGCGGGGATCGTCACCCCCGCCCAGGACCGCCTGCACTTCGTCGTGTTCGACGTGACGACGGACAAGCGGGCCGAGCTGGTCGAGCTGCTCCAGGACTGGACGTCCGCCGCCGCGCGGATGACCCAGGGCAAGGACGCGGGGACGTTCGGCGCGGTCGGCGGAGACCCCGAGGCGCCGCCGGACGACACGGGCGAGGCCCTCGGGCTGCCCGCCTCCGGCCTGACCCTGACGATCGGCTTCGGCGCGTCGCTGTTCGACGACAGGTTCGGGCTGGCCGACAGGAAGCCGGCCGCCCTGGCCGATCTGCCCGCGTTCCGCGGCGACGACATCCTGGCGGAGATCTCCGGCGGCGACATCTGCGTCCAGGCGTGCGCCCACGACCCGCAGGTCGCGGTGCACGCCATCCGCAACCTGGCCAGGATCGGGTTCGGCAAGGTGTCGGTGCGCTACTCCCAGCTCGGCTTCGGCCGTACGTCCTCGACGTCCCGGGCCCAGGCGACGCCGCGCAACCTGATGGGCTTCAAGGACGGCACCGCCAACCTCAAGCTCGAGGACACCGAGATGCTGGGCGACCACCTGTGGGCGGCCGCCGGCGACGGCCCGGCCTGGATGGACGGCGGCAGCTACCTGGTCACCCGCAAGATCCGGATGCACATCGAGACCTGGGACCGCGCCCCGCTGTCCGAGCAGGAGGCGATCTTCGGGCGGAACAAGGGCGCCGGAGCGCCGCTGACCGGCGCGGCGGAGTTCGACGAACCCGACTTCGCGAAGGCCGGATCGGACGGACAGCCGGTGATCGCCGACAACTCCCACGTACGGCTCGCGCATCCCTCGATCCACGGCGGCGCCCGGTTGCTGCGGCGCGGCTACAACTTCGTGGACGGCACCGACGGCCTGGGACGTCTCGACGCGGGGTTGTTCTTCATGGCGTACCAGCGGGATCCGCACAAGCAGTTCGTCCCGATCCAGCGGGAGCTGGCCGCCAAGGACGCCCTCAACGAGTACATCAAGCACGTCTCCAGCGGCCTGTACGCCTGCCCGCCCGGCGTGACCGACGCGGGTGACTACTGGGGGCGCGCGCTCTTCACCTGACGCGGCTCGTCTCATGGGGTGGGCAGCTGCGGGTCCGGTCCTGTCGGCCCCGCCACGTGGGACGCCTAACAGGATCGCTTCAGTCACTCCCAACCCGACGTTCACATCGACTCCATCCACTATCCTCCCGATATGCCCGAGTCTTCTGGGGGACGGCTCGCCTCTCGCTATCTCCTGCGCCGTCCCCTCGGCAGCGGTGGGATGGGCACGGTCTGGCTGGCGTGGGACGAGATGCTCGAACGCCAGGTGGCGGTCAAGGAGCTCCGCCTGCCCGACGGCCTCGACGAGGCGCAGCGTGCCGAAGCCGTCGAACGCGCCGTACGCGAGGCGCGCGCCGCCGCGCAGGTGCGGCACCCCGGCATCGTCGCCCTCCATGACGTGCTCGTCCACGACGGACGGCCGTGGATCATCATGGAGCTGCTGCGTGGCCGCACGCTGGCCGACGAGGTCAAGGACCGGGGGCCGCTTCCTCCGGACCGGGCCGCCTGGCTGGGGGCGCAGGTCCTCGACGCCCTCCGGGAGGCACACGCGCACGGCGTCCAGCACCGGGACGTGAAACCCGCCAACGTCTTCCTCAGCGACGACGGGCGCGCGGTCCTGACCGACTTCGGCATCGCCAAGCTGGACGGCCATGCCACGCTGACCGCCGCCGACGCGACGATCGGCTCACCGGGCTTCATCGCGCCGGAACGGCTGGACGGCGCGGCCGGCGGTCCGGCCTCCGACCTGTGGTCCCTCGGCGCCACCCTGTACCTGGCCACCGAGGGCGGGCCCGCGTACGGCGGGTCTCCGGTCGAGCGGCTCCAGGCCACGCTCACGAGCAGGGTTCCCCCGCCGCCCCGGCGGGCGGGCACGCTCGGACCGCTGGTGACGTGGATGATGGACCGCGATCCGGCGGCCAGGCCCGACACCGCGACCGCGCAGCGCCTGCTCACCGATGTCGCCGAAGGTCGCTCCCCCGCACCGTACGCCCCGGTGTCACCCGGCCCGCATGCCCAGCCGGGCTTCCCGGACGTACGGAACGCCTCGACCGCGCCCGGCCGGCAGGCCGGGCCCGCCGCGCCGGCGGGGCATGCGGGCGCGACGGGGCGGTCATGGGCCGACCGGCGGGGCTGGATCCTGGGCGGCGCCGGTGTCGCCGTGGCGGCCGCGGCCGCCCTCGTCGTGACGCTCGTGGTGATTCCTGGCGACGCCGAGGCGGGGCCGCCGTCGTTCACCCTCCCCGTCGACTTCTGCTCCCTGCTCACCGGCGACCAGGTCCACCAGCTCATCCGTACGGCACCCGCCCCGAAGGGCAGGGCATCCGGTGCGGGCTGTGAATGGACCGTCAGCGGCGAGGGTGTCAGCCTGATCCCCAAGAAGGACTCGGACACGCCCGACCCCTGGGCCATGACCGAGGAGTCCTCGCGGCTCCTCTTCGAGAGCCTGGCCAAGAAGTACGCCAAGGGCCAGAAGGGCGACTGGACCTGGAAGGAGATCGGGCAGACCCGGCCGATCACGTTCACGCAGACCACGCCCCGGACCGTCGACGGCGTCGGGGATGAGGCCCTCGCCTACGAGTTCGCGACGCGGCAGGGCCACGCCTACGCCGGCGTCGTGCTCTTCCGTGTCGGCGACCTCGTGGTCGAGGCCGCCTACGCGACGCTGTCCACGACGCCCACCGACGACGACATCCGCAGCGCGACGCTCACCGCCGCCCGCATGGCCGACGCCGCGCTGCGCGCGAAGGGATGAGCGGCGTGCTGCTGGCCGGCCGATACCGCCTGCTGGAGACTCTCGGCGAAGGCGGCGCGGGGACCGTGTGGCGGGCCAGGGACGAGATGCTCCATCGCGACGTCGCCGTGAAGGACGTCCGCGTCCCGGCCGGGCTGGGCGAGGACGCCAGGCGCGCCTTCGGCGGGCGGGCGATCCAGGAGGCCCGGTCCGCCGCGCGGCTCAGTCATCCGGCCATCGTGGTCATCCACGACGTCGTACTCGACGGAGGCCGGCCGTGGATCGTGATGGATCTGGTCGGCGGCCGGTCCCTGGACCGGGCGATCAGGAGCGACGGGGCGCTGCCCGCGCACCACGTCGCCGAGATCGGCCTGCGCGTCCTCGGCGCCCTCTCGGCCGCGCACGCCCAGGGCATCCTGCACCAGGACGTCAAGCCCGCCAACGTGCTGCTCGACGAGGACGGCAGGGCCATGCTCGCCGACTTCGGCATCGCCGTCCCGACCGCGTCGCCCGAGCGTTCCGGGGAAGCGGGGGACGCCGGGCAGGCCGAGCCGACCGCCTCGTTCGCCTCGGCGGGTTCGCCCGGATACGCGGCGCCGGAACGGCTCTCCGGAGCGCCCACGACTCCCGCGTCCGATCTGTGGTCGCTGGGTGCCACCCTCTACACGGCCGTGGAGGGACGCGCTCCGTTCCAACGTGACCTGCCCGCCGCCGTCGCCGCCGCGGTCCTCTTCCACGATCCTCCGGCGCCGATGCGGGCCGGTCCCGTGCTCGGCCCGCTCCTGCTCGCCATGCTGGCCAAGGACCCGGCGGCCCGCCCGTCCCCCGAGACCGTACGGGAGACCCTGCGCGGGATCGCCTCCCGAGGCGGGACGACCCGGGAGATGACCGTCGGCGTGCCGTCACCGCATCCACCGACCGCACCGCTGACCGCACCGCCGACCCTGTCCGTCCCGTCTGCCTCGCCGCAGGCGCCGCCCGCGCGGCGGAAACCGGCGCTGATCGCGGGCGGCGCACTGCTCGCCCTGGTCGCCACCGGCGCGGTCGGCTGGCTCGCCCTCCGCCCGGAAGCCGTGGCGGACGCGGGCCGCTTCCCCACCGCTCCGCGACCGTGCGGGCTGCTCACCGACGCCCAGGCGGGCGAGCTCCTCGGCGGCCCCACCGACACCGCGACCGTGGCGGGCGAGTGCGCGTGGCGGTTCCGCAAGAACGGGATCGTCTGGCGGACGATCACCGTGCGGCTCAGGGCCGAGCAGGCCCGGGACGGCGGCAGCGGCCCGGACGCCGCCCGCCTGTCCTTCTCCGGCCGCCGTTCCGCGCGTGCCTCCATGCGGGGAACCGCCTTCCCCGAGACCACGTACGCCGTCCGGGACGTGCGCGGGACCGGCGACGAAGCCTTCGCCCAGGACGTCTCGAACGCCTTCCAGAAGTCCACCACCAGCACGGTCTGGTTCCGCACCGACAACCTGATCACCGAAGTGGAGTACCACCGGCTGGACGGCCCGAAGGTGACCCCGGCCGCCCGGCGTACGGCGGAACGCGCCGCGAGACTCGCCGCGGACGCGATCGGCCGCAGCTGATCCCCGAGGAGACAGATGGACAGCCAGGAGCACGGCCCCACCCATCCGGCGGCGGCCGGGGGGCCGGGCCACAGGACGGCCGGGCCGACCGCGCCGACGGGCCACCCCCAGCAGATCGGGCATCCTCAACAGTTCGGGCACCCCCAGCAGATCAGGCAGCACACGCTGGTCGGGCCGATCTCGCGGGACACGCGGCGCCGCCGGGGCTGGGTGGTTCCGGTCGTGGCCACCGTCACCGCGCTGGCCGCCACCGGGGCGGTCGCCGCGTTCGTCGTACTCCGCTCGGAGGAAGGGCCGGGGCAGGGCGCGGACAAACGCGCGGCGGGTGCGGCCTCCCCGGCACGGACGTCGGTCGCGCCGCCGGACGCGTGCGCCATGCCGAAGCAGGCCACGGTCGAGCGGCTGGTCCCCCAGGCGACGACCACAAGGGACACCTGGGACCGGCAGGACGCGAGCGGCTACATCACGTGGATCTGCACCCTGCGCAACGACAACTTCTCGTTCGGGGAGTACATCAGGTCACGCAGCATCGAGGTCAAGCTGACCCGGTACGACGCGGACGGTGAGCTGACCGCACTCCGCGTCGCCAGGAACTTCTACGACGCCGAGCTGACCTCGGGGAAGTACGCCGAGACCCACTCGACGAGGGAGAACTACAGCTCCAAGGTCCGTACGCTGCCCGGAGTCGGCGAGGAGGCGTTCGCCCGCTACACCTGGGCGCGGGACGCCAAGAGCAACAAGTACTCTTTCGGCCAGGGGATCGGGCGGGTCGGCAACATCGTGATCCAGGTCAAATACCAGGCCGGCCAGCAGCGCAAGGACGCCCCGATCCTGTCCATGGAGGGCTCCCAGGGCGTGACGGAGGAGAACGCGCTCCGCGAGGTCTCCGGGGTCCTCGGCGAGGTGGCCGTGTCCGTGGCGGCCTGGCGGGACGCCGGCGGCGCCACCGCCCCCGTCGACTCGACCGTGTCCAGCGCGGCCCCCACCCCGGCCGCGTCGCCGTCGGCCGCCCCCTCGGCGTCTCCTTCGGCGATCGCGTTGCCCGCCGAGTGCTCGACGGCGTCGCCGGTCGCGCTGCGCTACGCGCCGGGTGCCACGCCGAAGGCCACGCAGACGCAGGACGGCGCCTCGACCACGGTCGAGTGCGCCTGGCTGAACCGCGACCTCGCCGCGGGCGCGAAGGCGCGGATGCGCGGCATGTTCGTCACCGTCCAGCGCTTCACGAACCGGGTCGGCGCCGAGGATCCCAAGGGAGCGAAGAACCAGTTCGTCGACCAGCGGGCGAAGGGCAGGA
Source organism: Microtetraspora sp. AC03309 (assembly GCF_020826795.1). Lineage (NCBI taxonomy): Bacteria > Bacillati > Actinomycetota > Actinomycetes > Streptosporangiales > Streptosporangiaceae > Microtetraspora > Microtetraspora sp. AC03309. The sequence goes on from NZ_JADDIL010000028.1 coordinate 74,984, forward strand.
AGTGGGCCGGAAGCGGCATCACCGACAGCCTGTTCTGGTACAGGTCAACCGATGTCACCGGCCTCGGTGACGCCGCGTTCCGCCAGTACCGGACGAACCGGACGCCCACCGTGCACGCCGGCATCGGCCAGGTGACCGCGCTGTACGGTCCGGTGGTCGTCACCGTCGAGTTCTACGGCGCCGACCGGCCGAAGGGCGCTCCGCTGAACTCCCGCAAGTCCCGGCTCATGGGCGGCAAGGAGAGCCTGGCCGGGGCCATGGCCGTGGCGAGGGCGATGGCGCAGGCCCTCGCCACGGAGTGAGCCCAGCGGATCCGTCGGGGAAGATCCGTCAGAGCCGGGAACGGTAGACCGCGCGCGCCTTCTCGACGAGGTCGAGATGGTCGCGGAGCTGTCCCTCGCCGTCCAGCCGGGCCTGCCCCCGTACGAGTTCCTCCAGCAGGGTCAGCCAGTGCAGGCACCACCGGACGTCGTCGGCGCGGGCGACGTGCCGTCCGGCCACGTCGAGATAGATCGGGCTGGTGTGGGCGTAGACCTGCCGGTGCAGCGATCTCGGGTGCCTGCCGCCGGAGGCGATCGCGACGAGGTAGGTCGGCTCGGTCACGGTGAGCGCCGCGGTCAGCTCGCCGCCGCCTCCTTCGGCGAGTACGCCGTCGGCGGTGCGGATCTCCAACCGCTCCACTTCGGGCCCGATCGCCGTGGCCCGGATCGTCACCTGGTCGCCGGGCGACAGGTCCAGGGTGTCGCCGATCTGGCGACCGTCCACGCTCAGCTCCAGCCACGCGCCGGTGGTCACGAACGTACGGCCCCGCTGGATGGCCTCGGCGTACGCCTCAGCGGTCAGGGGACCGTCGAGCCGGGCGTAGACGCGCTCCCAGCCGAGCGGGCTGGAGACCGTCTCCTGGCGGGTGAACGACAACATGCTGTCGGTCCCGGCGAGCGCGGCGAGCCGGTTGCCCGCGCCGATCAGCCGCCGGTAGACCTCCGCGGTGCCGATGATGTCGGAGAAGTGCAGCAGTTCCATGCCGTCCACGAGGCCGAGCGCCGCGTCGACCACGACCGCCCTGGCCGAGCAGTTCCTGCGCCCCTCACCGATGATCTCTTCCGGAGAGGTGATCGGAACGTGGAAGGGATGCGCGTAGGCGAGCACCGCCCCGGTCTCCCGCATCTCGCCGCAGGCGGTCGCGTTCGGCGGCCAGTCGGTGTCGCCGCCGAAGCCGGTGTGGAAGCGGTCCGGCGGGGTCGTCACCCCGAACGCGTGGACGTGCCCGAACAGGTCGTTGCGGTATTCCACGCCCATCCGGGCGATGTGACCGGCGTCCGACCAGGGAAGGTCGCGTCCGGCCCAGTGCTGGAGCGCCTCCCGGTCGTAGACGCGCTCGCCCGACACGTTGCCCGCGACGAGGTTGAGCACGTGCAGGTCCTCGCCGTGCTGCATCAACGCGGCGGCGGCGGGCGGGGCGACGAGGTCACCGGCGAAGTTGAGGTGGACGTGCAGGTCGGCGCCGTACCAGCCGCGCGCGGCGGCGTCGTAGATCCGCTCGGGGGTCAGCTCGACGAGCGTCTCCCGCCACGGCTCGGGCACGAGAGTCACCTCGGCGCGGTCATACTCCATGCCGCGGGTGACCCGGACGGTGAGCGATTCGGCGGGGACGTCGAGGACGACGTCGTCGCCGTGGAAGAACGGACTGCCGTGGTAGTCGACGCGGTGCGGCGCGCCCTCGGGGTACCACCCCTGGCCGCCCTCCGATGTCACGCTCCAGCGGCACGGCAAGCCGGCCCGCAGCCGCAGCCGCGAGGGTACGGCGTGCCGCCGGAGCGGGGACAGGTCGACCGGCTCGCCGTCCACGGTCACGACCGAGTCGCTCCGGATGTCCACGAACAGGGCCCCCCGGGCCCGGATCTCGTACGGCGTGCCGTCCACCTCGACGGCGGTCGCGGCCTCGCGCGAGGAGTCGACGATGAGCACGACCCTGAGAGGTTCGGCGGCCACCACCGCGCGTACGGCCCCCGGCTCGAAGCGGTGGCCGTGGGGCGTGAGCCGGAGGGCGACGAGCCCGTCCGGCAGGGTCTCGCCGAGCACGTCCCTGAAGGCCGCGTCGAGGTCGGCGCCGATGTCCATCCGGTCCGCCTCCTCGGGAAACCGAAGGAACGTCATCATCCGGACGTAGTCGAGCGGCGGCTCCCCCCATGTGATCCCGTGCTCGGTCAGCAGGTGCCTGTACTCCTCCAACGCGCGCGCCACCGGCGGCGGCAGCAACGGGTCGTGATGCATCGTGCCTCCCCGTAATCGCTAACGGGGCCATATTCACACGGCACTCTGGACCGAAAGCCGCGCGCGGACGGCGGTACTCACCCAGGGGTAGCGGTATCTAACACCTCGGAGGAAACGAGGCGACCCGCTCGTCACATATCCCCGACCGCACCGGGAAACACGGCGAGGATCCGGTCCGCCGCCTGGCTCGGCGTGAGGCTTCCGTCGAGGACCTGCCGCTCGATCTCGGGCGCGATCGGCCCGGCCTTCTCGTGCAGCCGGGCGAGCAACCGGTCCCGCACCAGCGCCCAGGTCCACTCGACCTGCTGGCGGCGCCTCTTGCCCGCGAGGTCGACGCCCTCCTGATGGCGTACGACGTGCTTCCACAGCTCGTCGAGGCCCGCGCCGGTCAGGCCGCTGCAGGTCAGGACGGGGGCCGTCTCACCCGAGCGGAGGAACCTGAGTGCCCCGGCGAGCTCACGCGCGGCCCGGCGGGCGGCCATCTCGTGCTCGCCGTCGGCCTTGTTGACAGCGATCACGTCGGCGAGCTCCAGCACGCCCTTCTTGATGCCCTGGAGCTGGTCGCCCGTACGCGCGAGGGTGAGGAGGAGGAACGTGTCGACCATGTCGGCGACGGCGGTCTCCGACTGGCCGACGCCGACCGTCTCCACCAGCACGATGTCGTAGCCCGCGGCCTCGACGACGACCATCGCCTCCCGGGTGGCCGTGGCGACGCCGCCGAGCGTCCCCGCCGTGGGCGACGGCCGGATGAAGGCGTTCGGGTCCGTGGCGAGCCGGGCCATCCGGGTCTTGTCGCCCAGGATGCTGCCACCGGACCGCTTCGACGACGGGTCGACCGCGAGCACCGCCACCCGGTGCCCGCGACCGGTGAGGTGGGTGCCGAGGGCCTCGATGAACGTGGACTTCCCCGCTCCGGGCACGCCGCTGACGCCCACCCGCCGGGCCTTCCCCGCGTGCGGGGTGAGCTCGGCGAGCAGGCGCTGGGCGAGCTCACGGTGGTCGGCGCGGGTGGACTCCACCAGCGTGATGGACCGGGCGATCCACCGCCGGTCCCCCGCGAGCACGCCGTTGACGTAGTCGTTGAGCTGGTTCTCGGTCATCAGGCGTGGGAGAGGGCGCGCAGGAGGTCCAGCGCGGCGTCGGCGATCACGGTACCGGGCGGGAAGATCGCCGCCGCCCCGGCCTCACGCAGGGCGTCGAAGTCGCCGGGCGGGATCACGCCGCCGACCACGATCATGATGTCGTCCGCGCCGAGGTCGGCCAGCGCCCGCTTCAGCGCCGGGACCAGCGTGAGGTGCCCGGCGGCGAGGGACGAGACGCCGACGATGTGCACGTCGGCCTCCACGGCCTGGCGCGCGACCTCCTCCGGCGTCTGGAACAGCGGGCCGACGTCCACGTCGAAGCCGAGGTCGGCGAACCCGGTCGCGATCACCTTCTGGCCCCGGTCGTGCCCGTCCTGGCCCATCTTGGCGACCAGGATGCGCGGGCGGCGCCCCTCGGACTTCTCGAACTCGGCGCAGGCCGCGCGGACGTCGTCCACCCTCTCGCCCACCTCTTCCCGGTACACCCCCGAGATCGTACGGATCTCCGCGGCGTGCCGTCCGAACACCTTCTCCAGGGCGTCGGAGATCTCACCGACGGTCGCCTTGGCGCGCGCGGCGTCCACGGCGAGCTCCAGCAGGTTCCCGCCCTGCGCGGCGGCCGTGGTCAGCGCGGCGAGGGCGGCGTCGACGTCGGCCTGCGAGCGCTCCGCGCGCAGCCTGCGGAGCTTGTCGAGCTGCTGCTCGCGCACGGCCGTGTTGTCGACCTTCAGGACCTCGATGGGCTCGTCGGCCTGGGGGCGGTACTTGTTCACGCCGATGACCGGCTGGTGGCCGGAGTCGATGCGCGCCTGGGTGCGGGCCGCGGCCTCCTCGATGCGGAGCTTGGGCAGTCCCTGGTCGATCGCGCGGGCCATGCCTCCGGCCCGCTCGACCTCCTGGATGTGGCCCCACGCCTTGGCGGCGAGATCGTTGGTGAGCCGCTCGACATAGTAGGAGCCGCCCCACGGGTCGATCACCCGGCAGGTGCCCGACTCCTGCTGGAGCAGGAGCTGGGTGTTGCGGGCGATCCGGGCCGAGAAGTCCGTCGGCAGGGCGAGCGCCTCGTCCAGCGCGTTGGTGTGCAGCGACTGGGTGTGGCCCTGGGTCGCGGCCATCGCCTCGACGCAGGTCCGTACGACGTTGTTGAACACGTCCTGCGCGGTGAGCGACCACCCGGAGGTCTGGCTGTGCGTGCGGAGGGACAGCGACTTGGGGTTCTTCGCGCCGAAGCCGCGAACCAGCTCGGCCCAGAGCAGCCGGGCCGCGCGGAGCTTGGCGACCTCCATGAAGAAGTTCATGCCGATGCACCAGAAGAACGACAGGCGCGGCGCGAACGCGTCGATGTCCAGGCCCGCGGCCACACCGGCGCGGAGGTACTCCACGCCGTCGGCGAGCGTGTAGGCCAGCTCCAGGTCGCAGGTCGCCCCGGCTTCCTGGATGTGGTAGCCGGAGATCGAGATCGAGTTGAACTTCGGCATCCGCTGCGAGGTGTACGCGAAGATGTCGGAGATGATCCGCATCGACGGGCCCGGCGGGTAGATGTAGGTGTTGCGGACCATGAACTCCTTGAGGATGTCGTTCTGGATGGTCCCGGCCAGCTTCTCGGGTGCCACCCCCTGCTCCTCGGCGGCCACGATGTAGAGCGCGAGGATCGGCAGGACCGCGCCGTTCATGGTCATGGACACGCTCATCCTGTCGAGGGGGATCCCGTCGAAGAGCTGTCGCATGTCGTAGATCGAGTCGATCGCGACGCCGGCCATGCCGACGTCGCCCGCGACCCTGGGGTGATCGGAGTCGTAGCCCCGGTGCGTGGCCAGGTCGAACGCGACCGACAGGCCCTTCTGCCCGGCGGCGAGGTTGCGCCGGTAGAACGCGTTGGACTCCTCCGCCGTGGAGAACCCGGCGTACTGGCGGATCGTCCACGGCTGGTTGACGTACATCGTCGGGTACGGACCGCGCAGGTACGGCGGCATACCGGGGTAGGTCTCCAGGAAGTCGATCCCCTTGAGGTCATCGGCCGTGTAGAACGGCCTGACCTCGATCCCCTCCGGCGTCTCCCACGCCCGGCCGTCGACGTCCGGTGCGGCTCCCGCGGCGGATCCCAGGTCGATTCCCGAGAAGTCAGGAATGTTCATCGGTTCACTCCCAGGTCGTCGAAGGTGGTGCGGAGCACGCCGAGCGTGTCGCATCCCGCGTACACACGGTCGTCCACTCCCTCATACTCGCCCTTGCCCGCGAGCCAGACGCGCGTCGCCCCCGCCTCGCGGAGAGCCGCCGCAACGGCCTCGGCGTGCTCGCCGTACAGCCGGTCGCTGGAGCACAGGCAGGCGACGGGCGTGCCCGCGTCGCGGAACGCCTCGGCGATCGCGGTGGCGTCGGTTCCCGGCCCGCTGGTCACGGTGGCGACGCCGCCCGCCGCGAAGAGGTTGGCCGCGAACGACGCGCGGGCCGTGTGCACGGCGACCGGGCCGATCGTGGCGAGGAACACGGTGGGCCGCTCGTCCCTGGCGTCGGCCAGGTCGCGCAGCGCCTCGAACTCCTCGGCGTACCGGATCCGGGGCAGGCCCACCTCCGTGGCCGCGCCCGCCACGGCGAGGCCGGGGCCCGGCTCGCGTTCCGGCAGCTTCTCGCTCAGGTGGGGGAACTCGCTGACCCCGGTGATCGGGTCGCGGCGGTGCGCCACTCCGTCCGCGCGCGCGGCGCGGGTGGCCGCGAGCCGCTCGGGGACGAGCCGCTCCAGCGCGACGGCCATCCCGCCCGCGCGCTCGATCTCCTGGAACCACGCCCAGGCGTGCTCCGCCAGATCGGCGGTGAGCCGCTCGACGTACCACGAGCCGCCGGCCGGGTCGAGGACGCGGGCCACACCCGCCTCCTCCAGCAGCAGCGACTGGGTGTTGCGGGCGATGCGCCGGGCGAACGCGTCGGGCAGGCCGAGGACGGCGTCGAACGGCTGAACGGTCACCGCGTCCGCGCCGCCGACCCCGGCGCCGAAGCAGGCCAGCGTGGTGCGCAGCATGTTCACCCAGGGGTCCCTCGCGGTCATCATCGCCGACGAGGTGACCGCGTGCTGGAGCTGTTCACCGGGACCGCCGGTGGTCGTCGTGGTCGTCGTGGTCGTCGCGGTCGTCGTCACGACCTCGGCCACCCTGGCCCACAGCCGCCGGGCCGCCCGGAGCTTGGCGATCGTCATGAACTGGTCGGCGGTCGCCGCGTAACGGAACTCCAGCAGCCCGAGCGCCTGCTCGACGGAGATCCCGGCGTCGGTCATGGCACGAAGGCAGGCGACGCCCGTGGCGATCGAGCAGCCCAGTTCCTCGGCGTCGCTGCCGCCCGCGTCGTGGTACGGCAGGGCGTCCACGACGAACGCGCGCAGGGCCGGCTGCTCGGCGAGGCAGCGCCGTACGAGCGTGGCGACGGCCGGATCGAGGGTGCCCGTGACGGGCGCGGGCAGCCCGAGGTTGCCGCCGGGGGCGGTCACGCCCCGCTCGGCCAGCAGGTCGAGGAAGACGGTCGCCGCCGGAGCCGCCCGGTCGCCCGCGTCGAGGACCACCGGGGCGAGGTCGAGGTACACGCCGTCGAGCACCCGGGGCAGCGCCTCGGGGCCGAGGGAGGACAGGTCCAGCCAGATGGAGGTGACACCGTTCTCCAGGTCGGCGAGCACGGCCTCCCTGGTGACCGCGGGGTCGGGGTGGGCGTGGCGTTGCCGTACGCCCCATGGGCCCGCGGACCGGACGACGCGTGGGGCGCCGGGCAGGTCGGAGGCGTCGTGGAGCGGGGCTATCGTCACGCCGTCGTACGTCGTGGAGGACAGCGCCTCCTCCGCGGCGGCGGGCGCGGCGTCCTCGGCGAGGACACCGGACTTCCGGAGGACTCCGAGCGCGAGCGTGCGCCACTGCTCCCGCGTGCCAGGCGGGAACGCTGCGGCGACTTCAAGAGGCGGCACCGTCATGCGAGGGATGCTAGGCGCACGGCCTCCAGAACAATTATCCGGGGTCCCGATGTCCGGGAGGGGACGTCTCACATCGCGGGCCGCCGGCGATGATCCGCGGGCGACCGGCGGGCGACCGGGATCCCCGGCGAGGCCGAGAGCGAGGCCGCCTCGCCGCCCGGTCAGGGCAGCGGCGTGAAGGCGGCGTCCCAGGTCAGCTTCCCGACGACGCCGTCGGGGTCGAGCTTCCTGTCCTTCTGGAAGCGGACGCAGACTGCCGTGGACTCGGGGCCGTACGCGCCGTCCACCTCGATCGTGTAGCCGAGCCGGGCGATCTGCCGCTGCCAGTCGCGTACGTCGTCGCCCCGCATGATGGGCGGATATTTCAGGAGACGTCCCGGCCACTTCGGAGTGGTCTCCGGATCCGGTTCCTGCCCGCCGCCACCCGGGCGTGGCGCCCCCTTCTTGACCCACGCGTACAGGGCGGCGCCGGGGCAGTCGGTGGAATAGCCGTCGCGGTGGCCCTTGATCTCCTTGCCCGCACCGCCCTGGGCCCGGAGGTAGTCGACCGCGTCGAGAATCGCGTGCAGGACGCCTTCGGGCGGCTCGACCAACCCGGAGTTGCCGACCAGGCCGAGTACGGCGTAATGGCCGGAATTGAGGCCGGACCCGTTGGCCGCGGGCAGGTTGTGCGGACCTCGCCCGACAAATACCTTTCTATGCGGACAAGCGATCATTGAATATCCGATATCCATCCAGCCATTGCCGTCCATGTGAAAGCCCTGGATGGACTTGACGACCGCGACGCACCGGGCGTGGTCGTCCACGATCGCCGGATCGACCCTTCCTCCGGTGTAGTGGACCTTGACGCCCTTTGTGGAGGTCAGCCGCGAGTAGGAGCCCCTTGGGGCACGGGCACCCCACTCTGCGCGGGACACGAGGTCGATGGCCACGGATGTACTCCCGTGTGAGCGACGACGGACAGGAGGCGCCGGAGTCCCTGCCCGGGATCGGACCGGAACCGGCGGTCGATCGCGGACGCGCACACGATCGGGGGATTACTGGCAGAGAGACCTTAACCCCCATACCTGGCAAATAACATCGTTTCCCAGATTTTTCCTGGCGCCCTAATTGGTCGATGTGCCGCGTTCCATCGCACCGCCCACGAGGCCCCGTGACGCCCGCGCCGCCCTCACAGTGCGGCCCTGTCACAGTGCGGCCCTGTCACAGTGCGGCCCTGTCACAGTGCGGCCCTGTCACAGTGCGGCCCTGTCACAGTGCGGCCCTGTCACAGTGCGGCCCTGTCACAGTGCGGCCCTGTCACAGGGTGAGGTCCGCCGCCTCCCCCGCGGGCCAGCGTTCAGGCGTCCCGGGCGCGTACGGCGTCTCGCCGCGATCGACGCGGATGACCCGGCGGTCGGTGACGACGGCGGTGATCAGGTCGTGCGGGGTGACGTCGAACGCCGGGTTGGCGGCACCCGTCCCCTCCGGCGCGAGCCGTACGCCATGGATGGAGAGGACCTCGCCGGGGCCCCGATCCTCGATCTCGATCCGGTCGCCGGAGGTGATCGCCGGGTCGATCGTCGTCTCCGGCGCGACCACCACGAACGGCACCCCGGCGCGCCGCGCGCCCAGCGCCAGGGAGTAGGAGCCGATCTTGTTGGCGGTGTCACCGTTGGCGGCGATCCGGTCCGCGCCGATGAGCACGACGTCGGCCGCTCCTCTGGCCAGCAGGTACGGCCCGGCCCCGTCGACGACGAGGCGGTGCGGCGCGCCCATCCTGCCCAGTTCCCAGGCGGTCAGCCGCGCCCCCTGCAACAGCGGCCTGGTCTCCAGCGCGAGCGTCTCGGCGAGCAGGCCCCGCTCGTGGAGAGTCTGGACGACGCCGAGGGCCGTGCCGCGCTCGACCGCGGCGAGACCGCCGGTGTTGCATATGGTCATCACCCTTATCCGGCGGAACCCGCCCGTGCCGCCGGACGCACCGGACGCACCGGACCGGTCCGGCCCTGCGGTCAGTTCGCGTACCAGGTCGGCGCCGAGGGCGCCCATCCGATAGCAGGCGGCGATGTCGTCGTCGCGGATCTCCAGGGCCCGCGCGAGTACGGCGTCGGCGTCCGGCAGGTGCCGGGCCGCCTCGTCGACACCCCAGGCGAGATTGACCGCGGTGGGCCTGGCCGCCCGGAGGGCGTCGATCGGCTCGCCGGTACGCGCCGCGAGCGCGACCCCCATCGCCCCGGCGACGCCGAGCGCGGGCGCGCCGCGTACGGCAAGGCGCCGGATGGCGCCGATCAGGCCCGCGACGCTCTCGATCCGCAGGAAGACGCAGTCCCCCGGAAGCCGGGTCTGGTCGACGAGTTCGATGGCGCCGTCCACCCAGTCGATCGTCCGCATACCGGGCAAACTACCGAAATATCAGCCCTGGCATGGCACATGCGACATGCGACATGCGACATGCGCGGCGTCTCCACAGAGATACCTGGCATCCAGAGGTATATCGGGGATGTGCGAAATATGTCGTGCCATGCGAAGGTCATCTCTGATGCGGACTCGTACCGGATCCGGCGAACGCTGAGGAGAACCCATGACCGAGGAGACCATCTCCAGCACCATCTCCAGCAAGGGATACGGCCCGGACCACGTATCCGATTTCGGCTACGGCCTGCACCATGTCCAGCTCGCGATCGAGCCCGGCGGTGAGGACGCCTGCCGCGCCTTCTACGTCGGCGTGCTCGGCATGATCGAGATCCCCAAGCCGCCGGCGCTCGCCGCGCGCGGCGGGCTGTGGGTGCGGGCCGACACCGTCGAGATCCACCTGGGCGTCGAGAAGGACTTCCGGCCGGCTCGCAAGGCTCATCCCGGCATCCATGTCGCCGACCTCGACGGCCTGGCCGCCCGCCTGACGGAACACGGTGTCGAGGTGGTCTGGGACGACGACTTCCCCGGCCACCGCCGCTTCTACGCCCACGACGCCATGGGCAACCGCCTGGAGTTCCTCCAGCGGAAGGTGCCCGCCTGACGCCGACCCCATGACGGCCCGCGGGCCCCATGGTGGATCGAGGGAGGGAACGACCGACCTGTCATCCCGGGCGGAACGGTCAGGACGGCCGCGGCGGGGACAGGTCGCCTTGCCCTTACCCGAGCTCGGCGATGTCCTCCGCACTCAACTTCAGCGTGCTGGCGGCGATGTTCTCTTCCAGGTGGTCGAGCGAGCCGGTGCCGGGGATGGGCAGGATGTTCGGTGATCGGGCCAGCAGCCAGGCCAGGGCCACCTGCGGCACGGTCACACGATGGCGTGCGGCGACCGCGTCCAGGTGCTCGGCCGTGATCGGCTGGAAGCCACCGACCGGGAAGAACGGAACGTAGGCGATGGCGGCCTCCGCGCAGGCGTCGATCAGTGGGTCGTCGTCGCGGCGGGCCAGGTTGTAGGGGTTCTGGACACAGGCGATCGGCGCGATCTTGCGTGCCTCGGCGAACTCGGCGGCTGTGACATTGGAGATGCCCAGGTGCCGGATCAGGCCCTCCTCGCGCAGCGCGAGGAGGGTTTCCAGGGGCGCGGTCAAGGGAGTCTCGGTCCGGTCGAGGTCGCCCATCCGCAGATTCACCACGGCCAGGCGGTCCACGCCGAGCGAGAGCAGATTCGCCTCGATGCCACGGCGCAGGTTGTCGGGGGTGAGGCCGGTCTTCTCCACTGCCGGCAGGGCGAGATCGGAGCCCTCTACCAGCGCGCCCACCTTGGTCACGATCACCAGATCGTCCGGGTAGGGGTGCAGCGCCTCCCGGATCAGCTCGTTGGCCGCCACCCCGTCACGCGAGTAGTAGTGCGAGGTGTCGATGTGGTTCACCCCGAGTTCCACGGCCCGGCGCAGAATGGCCAGGGCCGTGTCCCGGCTGGGCCGCTCTCCCCTCGGCCACCCGGTCAGCTTCATCGCGCCGTACCCGATCCTCGCGACGTTCAAGTCGCCGCCCAGTGCCCATCGTCCTGCCGTCATGATCGCCACCCTAGTTCTCCGGCTGGATCGTGGTTGTGCTGATGGGAGGTGCGAACACGTAATCGACGAACAGTGCTAAATCCGTCGACACGCCGACAATGCACGAGGATCATGGCAGGCATGTCCATCGTTAAGGAGGTCGACTTCTCCTCCAGCCCCGAACCCCGCGAGCCGCTGCCGATGAACGTGTGGCTCGACGACGGTGACAGCCCGGCCGACGTGATCGACGCGCTCGCCCTCTCGCCGTTCGCCACGGGCACGCAACCGTGGTCCCGCAGCACCACCGTCGACCGGGTCCGGCTGGACGCCGCGACGGTCCCTACGGGCGGGCGGGTGCTCCGGGTCGCCCAGCACAGCGACGGTCACGAGTCACGCCTGATCTCTGGCGAGGGCTGGACCCTGCGGATGGTCCGCTACAGCAGCAGGTCCGCCACCTTCACCGTGACCGCGACCAGCGAGGAGCTGGCCCGTTCGGTGCTCGACGAGGCGACCCGCGGCGCGGAGGACACGGTCGCCAAGGACGAGGACCACGTCGCGATGGGCTTCGTGTGGCTGTCCGACCACGGCAAGCGCCGCTCCGCGAAGCCGATCACGACCTCCCCGTGGGACGGGATCAGGCCCAACTACCCGCGCGCCGCCAAGACCCGGCTCGACCAGCTCATGGCGATCACGCCGAAGGACGTGAACGGCCGCCTGCTCCTGCTGCACGGCCCGCCGGGGACCGGCAAGACGACTCTGCTGCGTACGCTCGCCCGCGAGTGGGCCGGCTGGTGCCAGGTCGACTGCGTACTCGATCCGGAGCGGCTGTTCAACAACCCCGGATACCTCATGGACGTGGCGGTCGGCTGCGACTGCCCCGACCACGACGAGGAGCACCGCTGGCGGATGCTCGTTCTGGAGGACTGCGACGAGCTGATCCGCGCCGAGGCCAAGCAGTCCACCGGTCAGGGCCTGTCCCGGCTGCTCAACCTGACCGACGGCCTGCTCGGACAGGGCCGGGACGTCCTCGTGGCGATCACCACGAACGAGGACCTGAACCAGCTCCACCCCGCGGTGGTCCGGCCGGGCCGATGCCTGGCGCAGATCGAGATCGGACGTCTGGCTCCAGACGAGGCCGCGGCCTGGCTCATCACGTCGGACGGCACGTCCGGCACCGCGTCCGGCGCGTCCGGTTCCCCGTACGGCGCGGCGGGCATCGGGCCGGAGGGAGCCACCCTCGCGGAGCTGTTCGCGCTCCGGGAGGGGCGCGGGCTCGCGGCACCGGAGACCACCGCCTCCACCGGCCTCTACCTCTGAGGCCGAGGGGCGGACGAGGCGCACATCATCGTCGGCGCGTGCGGCACAGATCGCATCGGCCGATCCCCGGCACGCGGTGCCGGTCAGACCCAGAAGACCGCGACTCCGGTGGCCGCCGCGGCCAGGACGCCGACGCCGTAGAACATCCACGGCGGCCTGGCCCGCACTCCGGCGACCGCCAGGAGCAGGATGGCCAGGTCGAGGCCCGCCTTGACGATCATCTTCGCGTCGGCGACCGACATGTCGAGCGCGGTACGGACCCATACGAGCGCGGCGCCCGTGACGAACTGGGCGACGGCGGCGATGATGACGGGACGGCCGATCACCATCATTCGCAGCTGCATCTGGCGAAGAAAACCGCCGAGCAGGGCGGCGAATCCAATGAGATGGAGGAAAACCAGGACGAGGCGCAATGTATCCATGCAGACACCCCCGGTTGACGGCCTCACCTCAGGTGTCCGCATGTGTGGTGCCATACGCGTCCGCCTGCGAAGGGGCCCTCGACGTACAGTGACGAGAGTACTACGCACCGTTTTGTCGCATATGTCCGGTCCGGAGGTGAACGCAGCCCACCGCATGCACGGTCAATGTTTCGGTTAGGTAAACCAATACGTAAACCATCCGATGCGCCGCTTAGGGTCGCAAACCACAATCAACAAGGTGGTCACCCCGTCGTCGGCACGCGTGAGCAGCGTTGTACTCCACCGGTGGTCCTTCGAGGGCCAAGAGAGCGGCGTGGCCGTCTACCTCGATCCGTTCGGCCTCCCACCCGGCAACCCCGGCGGAAACGGCGACATCGACGGTGACGGTGGCAGGGGCTGGACGTACACCCGCTGGACCTCGCCGGAACGGGAGATCGGTTTCCCCGCGACGGAGCTGGTGCCGTCCTGGACCGCGAACACACCTCCCGGAGCATGGCTGGAAGTGGAGCTCCAGGCGCGCACGGTGGGCGGCGCCCTCACCAAGTGGTACTGCATGGGCCGCTGGGCCGAGGGTGACACCGACATCCACCGCACCTCCCTGCCCGGACAGGGCGACCAGGACGGCGACGTCGCGGTGGACACCTTCGTCGCCACCCGCCCGCTCGTCGCCTACCGGATCCGGATCACCCTGTACGGCGAGGGCGCCTCGATACGATCCATCGGCGTGATGGCGTCGGCCGTGCCCCCCGGAGGACCCGCGAGCGCGGTCAGCACCGCGGTGACGGGAACGACAGGCGCGGGAGCGGCGCCGGCCGGACGGCCCCTCGCCGACGAGTCCCCGGACCAGGTCCCGGACCAGGTCCCGGCCCTCGAACCGGCCCTTGAACCGGCCCTTGAACCGGCATCGGCCGCGAACACCACGATGGCCGCAGAGGCCACCCATGCCACTCTGACCGCGGCGGCCCTCCTGGCCACACCGGCCACCCCCGCTCCGAACGCCCAGGACGCACACGACGCTCGGGACGCACAGCCGACCCGGATCGCGCGGCTCGCGCAGGACGCGCGGTCGGCACGGGCGCCCCGCGCCGAGGCGGCGGGCGTCGAGCTGAACGTGCCGCGCCGGTCGCAGAAGGTGCACGCGGGCCACCAGCCGCAGTGGGACGGCGGCGGCGAGTCCTGGTGCAGCCCGGCCTCGTTCACGATGGTGCTGGGCTACTGGGGGCGCGGCCCGTCCCCGGAGGACCTGGAGTGGGTCTCCCCCGACGATCCGTGCCCCGGCGTGGACCACGCCGCGCGTGACATGTACGACCACGGCTACCAGGGCACCGGCAACTGGCCGTTCGGGGTGGCCTACGCGGGCCGCTACGGGCTCGAGGGGTTCGTCACCCGGCTACGCTCACTGTCAGAGCTGGAGCTCTTCATCTGCGCGGGCATCCCGGTGATCACGTCGCAGTCGTTCAAGGAGCATGAGTTGCCCGGATCGGGTTACTCGACCAGCGGGCACATCATGGTCGTCACCGGCATCACTCCGGCGGGCGACGTGATCGCCAACGACCCGGCCGCACCCTCAGACGAGACCGTGCGACGGGTCTATCCGCGCGAGGCGTTCCAGAACGTCTGGCTGCGCGGCTCCAGCAGCGGGGGGATCGTCCATGTGGTCCACCCGCCGGACGTCCCACTCCCTCTCTCCGAAGGAAACTGGTGAGCCGAACCGAACCGGTGAGCATCAGCGCCATCGACGTGGCCCGGGTGGATGATCGACCGCTTTGGGTGGAAATTTCCGGTAATGAAGTGTGGTGGGATGAGCCGCGCCCACATGAGGGCGGCCGTCGCTGCGTCGTACGGCGCCGCGCCGACGGGACCGTCGAGGACGTGCTCCCCAAGGGCTGGAACGCCCGCAACCGGGTGATCGAGTACGGCGGGCGGTCGTGGCGTTCCCATCAGGGCTCGCTGGTGTTCACCAACTGGGCGGACCAGCGGCTCTACCGCTGCCCTCCCGGCGGTGAGCCGGTTCCGCTCACCCCCGAGGGCCCGGCCCGGTACGGCGATCTCGTGATCCACGGCGACGAGGTGTGGTGCGTACGGGAGATCGGCCGCGATCGGGCCATCGTGGCGGTCCCCCTCGACGGTGGGCCGCTCCGTGTCGTCATCCAAGCCCAACATTTCCTGATGAATCCGCGCATCTCCCCCGACGGGCGGCACATCGCGTGGATCGGTTGGAACCACCCGGACATGCCATGGGACGCCACCGAGCTCTGCGTGGCCTCTCTCGACGGCACGTCCGGAGCCTCCGCCGAGGAGGCCCCCCTCGGGGACCGGCCGTACACGGTCGTCGCGGGCGGCGCCGTCGCCCAGGCCGAGTGGCGCGACGCGCGGAGCCTGTACGCGGTGACCGACACGACCGGCTGGTGGAACATCCACCTCGTCCCGCTCGACCTCCCGCCCGGCGCCCCGGACAGCGGCGAGACGGGCGGCGCGGAGACGGGCGGCGCGGAGACGGCGTCGACCGGCGCGGTGGCCCGCAATCTCACGCCGCTGCCCATGGAGTTCGGCGACGCCGTGTGGAAGCTCGGCCAGACGTTCTTCGCCGTCTCCGGCGGCAGCCTCGTCACGATGTACGGCACCGCCGACCGGCGGCGGCTGGGCGTGCTCGACGAGAGCGGCGCGCCGCCGAGGGAGATCGGCGGCGACGCCACCTACTGGTCCCCGACCCTGTCCACCGACGGCACCCACGTCGTCGGCGTGGCGGCCTCGCCGTACCGGCCCTACGAGGTGGTGCGGATCGAGCTCGCGACCGGCGTGCGGGAGACGTTGTCCCCCGCGAAGAACCTGCCCCCGGCGGAGCTGCTGCCCACGCCGGAGTCGGTGACGATCGACGGGGTCCACGCCCATCTCTACCCGCCGCTCCGCTCGCCCTCACCGGAGGGCACGGCCGAGGGGCCTCCGCCGTACGTCGTGTTCGTGCACGGCGGGCCGACCAGCGCCGCCGCGCCGATCCTCGACCTGGAGGTCGCGTACTTCACCAGCCGCGGCATCGGCGTGGCCGAGGTGAACTACGGCGGTTCCACCGGGTACGGCCGGGCCTACCGTGAACGGCTGCGGCACAACTGGGGGATCGTCGACGTCCGGGACTCCGAGACCGTGGCACGCCGGCTGCTCGCCGACGGCCGGGCCGGGAAGGTCGCCATCAGAGGCGGAAGCGCGGGCGGCTGGACCTCCCTCGCGGCGCTGGTGCACAGCGACGTGTTCTGCGGGGCCGTCGCCCACTACGCGATCGCCGACCCGGAGAGCTGGGCGGCGGAGACCCACGACTTCGAGTCGCGGTACCTCGACGGGCTGATCGGCCCGCTCCCCGAGACGCGGCAGCGCTACATCGATCGTTCTCCCGCGCTGCACGCGGCCCAGGCGTCCGGCCCCGCGCTGCTCATGCACGGCCTGGAGGACGCGATCGTCGATCCGTCCCAGGCCGAGCGGTTCGCCGCCGAGCTGGACCGGCACGGCGGACGCTGGGCGTACCTGGCGTTCCCCGGGGAACAACACGGGTGGCGGCGCGAGGAGACGATCGTCGCGGTGCTGGAAGCCGAGCTCGCCTTCTACGGCCTGATCTTCGACTTCCCGACGCCTGAGGTCCCGCCGCTCGTGCTGAGGGGCCCCAACCCGTGACGTTCACTCCTGGAGATACCGCATGACCGAGGTCGCCGACATCTGCTCCAACCTGATCAGGATCGACACCACCAATCCCGGTTCCGGCGAGCGGAAGGCCGCCGAGTACGTCGCCGGCCTGCTCGACGAGGTCGGCATCGAGCCGACGGTGGTGGAGTCCGCCCCGCAGCGCACCAGCGTGCTCGCCCGGATCCCCGGTGACGGCACGGACCCGGACGCGCTGCTGATCCACGGCCACCTCGACGTCGTCCCGGCCGACCCGTCCGAGTGGCGGCTGCACCCCTTCTCCGGCGAGGTGGAGGACGGCTGCGTCCACGGCCGCGGCGCGGTCGACATGAAGGGCACCCTGTCCATGACCTTGACGGCGGTGCGCGAGTGGGCGCGGCGCGGGGTGCGTCCCCGGCGCGACATCGTGCTCGCGTTCGTCGCCGACGAGGAGGCCACCGGCGAGTACGGCGCCGGCTACGTCGTCGAGAAGCACCGGGACTGGTTCGCCGACTGCACGGAGGCGATCAGCGAGTCCGGCGGTTTCAGCTGGCACCAGGGCGGCACCCGGATCTATCCCGTGGCGGTGGGCGAGCGAGGCACCGCGTGGATGCGGCTCACGGCCAAGGGTGTCGCCGGGCACGGCTCCAAGCCCGCCGCCGACAACCCCGTCGTGGAGCTGTCCCGGGCACTCGTCCGGATCGCCGACCACGCGTGGCCGGTGCGGCTCACGCCCGCGGTGGCGCAACTGATCGAGGGGCTCTCCCGCGCGCTCGGCACGACGATCGACATCGACCGGCTGGACGAGGAGATCGAGCGGCTGCCCCAGGCGGCCACGCTGTTCAGGGGCGTCCTGCGCAACTCGGCCAACCCGACGATGCTGGAGGCCGGGTACAAGGTCAACGTCATCCCGGGCGCGGCGCACGCGCACGTGGACGGCCGGTTTCTCCCGGGGTTCCGGGACGAGTTCCTGGAGACGATCGACCGGCTGCTCGGCCCGAAGGTCACCCGGGAGTTCGTCAGCCTCGACGACGCGGTCTCCTCCCCCGCCGAGGGCCTGTTCGACAGCCTCACCGCGGCCCTCCGCGCCGAGGATCCGACCGGCCACCCTGTGCCGTACGTGATGAGCGGCGGCACCGACGCGAAGTCGTTCGCCAAGATCGGCATCCGGGGGTACGGCTTCGCGCCGCTGATGCTGCCTCGTGACCTGAACTACTTCGGGATGTTCCACGGGGTGGACGAGCGGGTGCCGGTGGACGGGCTGGAGTTCGGCGTCCGCGTGCTGGAGCGGCTGCTCGTCGACGGCCCGGCGGCACCCTCCGCCTCCTGAGAACGCGGCCTCAGGACAGCCGAGAACGACGAAGTCTCCGGTACCGGGTCAGGACGGTGCCGGAGACTTCTGTTTCCGCCGGGGCGCCGAGGCCGCTATTTGAGCTTCGGGTCGAGGGCGTCCCTGACGACGTCACCGAGCATGAGGAAACTCAGCACGGTGGCGGTGAGGAACAGCGCGGGGAAGACGAGCAGGTGCGGATACTCCGCGAAGAACGCCTGGGCCACGTTGAGCTGCAGCCCCCACGACACGTCGGGGTACTGCAGCCCGACGCCGAGATAGTCGAGAGTGGCCTCACCGGCGATCACGTTGCCGACGTTGAGCATGGCGACCACGAAGACCGGCGCGATCGCGTTCGGGAGGATGTGCCGGAACATGATCCGCCGGTCGCCCGCGCCGAGCATGCGGGCGGCGGCCACGAAGTCCATGTCCTTCACGGCGATCACCTGACCGCGCATCAGCCGGGTCATCGTCGTCCATCCCAGCACGACGAGGACCAGCGTCATGGCCCACATCCCGTGGCCGGGGAAGGCCACCAGGACGACGGTCGCGCCGAGGACGAACGGGATGCCGAAGAAGACGTCCGTCACGCGGGAGATCAGCGCGTCAAGCACGCCCCCGTAGTAACCGCCGACCAGCCCGAGGACGATGGCGATCACCAAGGCGAAGACGGTGACCGCGACGCCGATCATGATGGACGCCCGGGCGCCGTGCACGATCTGCGACCAGTAGTCGCAGCCCTGCAGGTCGTAGCCGAAGACCGCACCGCCGCCGGGGCCCCGCTTCGACATGCGGAGGTTGCAGTTCTCGTTCGGGCCCATCGCGGCGAACACGTCGGGGACGGCCGCCATCGCGCCGGCCAGCACGAGGATGACCGCCGACAGCCAGAACACGACCCGCCCGCGCAGTTCCATCCAGGCGTCGTGCCACAGCGAGCCGCGGGCCTTCTCGGTCTCGTCCGGGACGTCGGACACGGGTTCCGGCCTGGGTTGGGGCATGGTCTCAAGCACGGCGGATCCTCGGGTCGAGCACGCCGTACAGGAGGTCCACGACCAGGTTGGCGACGATGAAGATCATGACAAGCAGGGTGACGACGCCGACGACGACGGGACCCTCCTGGAGCTGGATGGACTGGAACACCTGCTGGCCGATGCCGGGCAGGTTGAAGATGCCCTCGGTGACCACCGCCCCGGCCATGAGGTTGCCGAAGTCGATGCCGAGATACGTCACCACCGGGATCAGCGAGTTGCGCAGGGCGTGCAGCCCGATGATCCGCCCGCGTCGCAGCCCCTTCGCCGTGGCCGTACGGACGTAGTCGGCGCGGAGGTTCTCCACGAGCGAGGTCCGGGTGAGGCGGGCGACGTAGGCGAGGCCGAACGAGCCGAGGACCATGCCGGGCAGCAGGTAGCTGACCGGCCAGCCTTCGTCCGTGCCCGCCGTCGGGAACAGCCCCAGATTGAGGCCGAACAGGATCTGCGCGGTGTACCCGACCACGAAGACGGGGACCGCGATGACGAACGTCGTACCGGCGAGGACGGCCGTGTCGGCGACTCCGCCGCGACGGAGGCCCGCGAGGACCCCCAGGCCGATGCCGACGACGAGCTCGAAGATCCAGGCGGTGACCGCGAGCTGCGCGGTCACCGCCCACCGGTCCTGGAGCAGCTCGCTCACCGGCTGCCCGGTGAAGGTCTCACCGAGGTCCCCCCTGAACACCCCGAGCATGTAGTGCCCGTACTGGACGAGCAGGGGGTCGTTCAGGTGGTAGCGCTCGCGCATGACGTCGAGCACCTGCTCGGGCACCGGCTTGTCGCCGGCCAGCGCGAGTATCGGGTCTCCCGGCAGCGCGAACACCATCGTGTAGATCAGGAAGGTGGTCACGATGAACACCGGGACGGCCTGGATCAGGCGCTGGACGGCGTACCTCACTGCCGGTCGACCGTGATCGTGTAGAGGTTGTTGGTGTACGCGGTGAGCTTGACGTTGCCCAGCCTCTTGCTGTAGCCGGACTGGTCCTGCCAGTTCCACAGCGGGATCATCGGCATCTCGGCGAGCGCGACGTCCTCGGCCTGCTGGTAGAGCGGGAGGCTGGCCTCGACGCTGGCCGCCTCGTTGGCCTGCTTGACGAGGTCGTTGAACTGCTTGCTCTCCCAGCCCATCCGGTTGCCCTCACCCCACATGTACTCGAGGTAGTTCTGCGGGCTCGGATAGTCCATGACCCAGTTGTTCCGGTACGGACCGTCCTCCTTCTTCTCCCTGAGCGTGGTCAGGTAGTCGGAGGCGGGGATCTTGCGGAACTTGATGTCCTGGATGCCGAGGTTCTGCTTGAGCTGGTTGGCGACCGCGGTCATCCACTGCTCGTAGCTGGGGTCGGCGTTGGAGAAGTACAGGTTGAGCGTGCCGCTGAACCCTCCGGCCTTGTCGAAGAGCTGCTTGGCCTTCGCCGGGTCGTAGGCGCAGCTCTCACCGCAGGCGCCCTCGCGATAGCCGGGCACGAGCGGGGCGACCAGCGACGACATCGGCTTGAACGCCCCGTTGAACACGGCGTCGACGATCGCCTGCCTGTCGATGGCCATCGAGACGGCCTTGCGCAGGTCGGCGTTGGCGAACCGCTTGTCGAACGTCGGGAAGCCGAGGTAGTCCATCGTGCCACCGGCGGTCGACACGAAGCGGTCACCGAGCAGCTTCTTCGCCTCGGGCGCGCTCGCCGGGGGGATCGTCGTCAGCAGGTCCACCTTGCCGGCCCGCAGGTCGGTGTAGGCGGTGTCCCTGCTCGCGTAGATCTTGAAGTCGACGCCGTCCGACTGGGCCGTGCGCTCACCCGCGTACGCGGACGACTTCTTGACCGCGATCTGCTTGTTGTGCTGCCACGCGCCGTCGAGCTCGAACGGGCCGTTCCCGATCGGAGCCTGGTCGTACGCCTTGAGGTCCTTGAACGCGGCCTTCGGCATCGGCGCGAACGCGATGTACGCCAGCGTGATCGGGAACTGGCTGAACGCGCCGGTGAGGGTGACCTCCAACGTGTTGGGGTCGACGACCTTGAGTCCGGACAGCTTGTCCGTGGTCGGCTGGCCCTCCTCGGGGTTCAGCGCGTCGTAGCCCTCGATGTTGCCGAAGTAGTAGTTGTTGGTCCAGCCGTTCGGACCGTACGCCGATGCGTTCCACGAGTCCGCGAAGCTCTCGGCGGTGACCGGTTCGCCGTTGCTGAACTTCTGACCCTGCTTGATCTTGATGGTCCAGACCTTCTGGTCCGAACTGGTCACCGACTCCGCGGCGCGCATCTGCGGCTTGCCGTCGGCGTCGATGTACACGGGGGTGTCGAAGATGGTGTCGAGCACCGCGATCGAATAGCTGCTCGACGTGTTGCCCGGTGTCAGGTGGTCCGGCTCGGTGAGCGCGACCGAGAACCGGCTCGGCGCCTGCGCGTCCCCGCCGCCCTGCTTGTCCTGCCCGTCGCCCGAACCGCCGCATCCGCTGACCCCGCCGAGGATGACCGCCGCCACCGCGAGCGCGGCGGTTCGTCTTCTGCTGAGCGTCACTGATCCTCCGCCTCTACTGTTGCGGTGAGGGTAAAGAGCGGTTCAAGCGCCTACATCGGATGGTTTACGTATTCCTTGCCAAACCGATCTCGGGCACGCTAATCCTGGAGGACCCCATGGATCAGATCAGCCTGAGCGCGCGCCACCTCCACGCGGTCGCCGAACTGGGCTTTCGAGTAGCCCAGGACGGGGCGCACGGTGCGATGACGGCGCTGCGTCAGGTGATCCCGGTGGAGGCCTACGAGTTCGTCGCGTTCGATCCGGCGACCGGGCGCCACCGGTCATTGGTGTCCGCCGGGTACGCCCGCGTCGACGCCGACGCCGCGGAGGAGTACACCAGCCTCGCCCCCTATCGCCGGGCGATGTCGCTGAAGGAGCCCCTGGTCATGGGCTCCCCCGGCACCGAGCGGTACTTCCGCCGCCACCTGGAGCCGTACGGCTGGCAGGCCGGGATCACGACGCCGCTGTTCCTTTCCGAGGGGCGCTACACCGGGCTGCTGCACCTCCACACGCGGGACGCCTTTCCTCCGGAGACCACCGCTGTGATCTCCGCGGTCTCCCCCGCGCTGGCGCACGTCACGGACCTCACCCGGTGCGTCATCGACACGCTCGGGTTGCCGCCGGGCTTCCGCGCGCTGGCGTTCGAGCGCGGAGGGCGGTGCCGTACCGTGGCGGGCTGGCCCCCGTCCGACGCGCTGGCCACCGAGCCGGCCATGGCGGCACTGGCCCGCGAGTTCATCGACTCGCGTGAGCTCTCCCGGCGCGGGTTGTGGCTCGACGGGGCCGGCCAGTGGCGCGAGCTTCGCGTCCACCGCGCCGGTGTCGGGTTCCACGGCTCCATCCAGGGCGCCCTCATCGCCGAGCGTCCCTGCGCCCTGCCGTACGAGCTGACGGCGCGGGAACTGGAGGTGCTCACCCGGGTCGCACGGGGCGACTCCAACCCCCAGATCGCCGCCGCACTGGTCCTCAGCGTCCGAACGGTCACCACCCACCTGGAGCACGTCTTCGCCAAGCTGGGGTGCGACAGCCGTACGCGCCTGACCACGAAGGCCCTGGCCGAAGGCCTCTGCCGGCTGGATCTCCCCTGAGCGCGCAGCCCCTGTCGGCTCGCGATGTCAGTCGTCGGGGATGCCGGTGCCGCTGAGTGCGGGGACAACGTCTTCGTGTCGGGTCAGTGAGCGGGCGCCGCGGCGGAATTGGTCGAGTTTGTCGACGATGGTCTGTCCTACGGGTTTGTGGCCCCAGATGCTGATGCCCTGGTGGGTGGCGGGCTGCCAGGTGGATTCGTCGACGACAATGGGGTTCCAGCCGACCTCCCATTCGAAGCCGGAGGGGGTGCGGGCGTAGTAGGACAGTTCCTTGTCGTTGGTGTGCTGGCCGACGGACAGGGCCATGTCGAAGCCGAGTTCGCACACTCGCTGATAGCTCTGCGCGAGGTCGTCCAGCTCGCGGACCTGGACGTTGAGGTGCTGTATCCGGGTGCGGATGGGGTCGACGGGTAGGCCCCGGGTGGCCGCGACGGCGATGGAGTGGTGGCGTTCGTTGACGCGAAGGAAGCGGATTCTGAGTTTGGCGCCGCTGATGGTCTCGTCGATGTAGTCGGTCAGGCGGGCGTCGAAGACGGTGGTGAAGTAGCCGCGGATGTGTGCCGGCTTGGTGGAGGTCAGGGCGATGTGGCCCATGCCGGAGGCGCCGGTGACGAATCCCGCGCTGTGCATGCGCAACGGTCGGGTGGCCTTCACGGGGGTGGTGTAGAGCTCCTGGGCGATCCTTTTGGGGCCGGGGAAGCGCACGAGCCGTTCGACACCGCGCAGGGCGGCCTCCTCCGCGGTGCCCTCCGTGACTGGCACGCCATGGGTACGGATGCGGGCTTCGATCTGTTCGAAGGTGGCGTGGTCGTCGACGTGCCAGCCGATGGCGACGACGTCTTCGGCGGGGCCGCGCCGCAGTAGGAAGCGGCATTCCTGGTCGTCGAGGCGGAAGCGCATGCGATCGGTGTCGAGGGTGTCGTGGTGCATGCCGATGGCGTCGGTGCCGAAACGGCGCCAGTCGGCGAAGCGGTCGGTCTCGATGACGAGATAGCCGAGGTGGACGGCTCCGAACACCGACGGCGTGGGCGTGGAGGTGGTCATCGGCGGCCTGCCAGGAAGTCGGCGCAGAGGCGGTTGAACAGCTCTGGGCGTTCGTACTGCACCCAGTGGCCGGTGTTGGCGACCAGGTAGAGGTCGCAGTTCGGCATGATGCGGGCCAGCGCCTGGCCGCCGCTGGGCCGGTTGACCTTGTCCTCGGCGCCCCACAGCACCAGGGTCGGCACGGGGAGGCGGGAAAGTCGCCGGTCGCGGGTGACGTCCATCTTCCACAGGGTGCGCAGCGCGTTGGGGCCGGTGGGCCGGCGCAGCGGCGGAGAGGCGATCACCTCGGGGTCGATGCTGGCCTGGTACCGCTCGTCGATGACGGCGTCGGGGATGTCGGCTGCGTTGAAGACGAGGTATTCGCGGATGAATCTCTCCAGCTTCATGCGGGAGGGGCCTTCGCCGGTGTAGTGGGCGAGCAGCTTCCGCAGGCCGGGGGTGGGGAGGGAGCGGGTGGTGCCGACGCCGCCGGGACCCATGAGCACGATCTTGTGGACCCGGTGGGGAGTGTCGAGGGCAAGGCGCAGGGCGCAGGCGCCGCCGTAGGAGTTGCCGACCAGGTGCGCCCGGTCGATGCCGAGCCGGTCCAGCACGCCGCGGACGCCTGCGGCCAGGTCTCCGAAGGGGTCGTCGGGGTCGACGCCCTTGGTGCTGCGGCCGTAGCCGGGCAGGTCGGGGACGATGACGCGGTACTCCGTGGCCAGGGCCGCGATGTTGCGGCTGTAGTTGGAGACGCCGGAGGCGCCGGGGCCGCCGCCGTGCAGCAGCAGCACCGATGGGCCGTCGCCGGTCTCCGCGACGAAGATCTTCTTACCGTCGACGTCGAGCAGATGCTCCCGCATCTCCGCCGAGGTGGTCTGGGTGGTCATGGCGGTCCTCAGGGGTTGGTGGTGGCGGCCGGGCGGGCCGCGGGCGTGAATCCGTGTGGGGGTGGCGGAAGCGGGGCTCCTTGGGGCGCCGCGGCGTAGACGTATCCGTCGGGGCGCAGTACGACGGTCGCGGCGCTGTGCCGGGCCATCCAGGCCAGCAGGACGCCGTCGGCGTCGACCAGGCTGTCCTCGGCGGCCGGGGATCCGGCGGGGCGGAGGGTCACCGATGGGACGCCCAGCCGGGTCCAGAAGGGCTGAGCCGTGGCGGTGCCGGTGCGCAGCAACAGCCAGCCGGGGCCGAGCGCGTCGTCCAGCCGCACCCGCGTGCCATCGGGTCGGGTGACCCACGGTTGCGGAAGGAGGAACCCGGCCGCACGGGTGCGCGGTGCGGCGAGCAGCCCGGAGGTGTAGCGCGCGGCCGGTATCCAGCTGGCGCCCTGCAGGAACCGGTGGAGGCCGGGCACGCGGCCCAGCGCCCGCAGGGCGGGGTTGCGTACCTGGGTGATGAACCGGCGCCGTTCGGTGATGATCCGTCCGACGAACACGGCGCGTTTGGTGATCTCCCGCACGTGGGGCTGCCGTTCGGCTTCGTAGGTGTCGAGGACCCTCTCTGGGAGCTCTCCAGCCAGGACCGCGGCCAGTTTCCAGCAGAGGTTGGCGGCATCCCGCACCCCGGCCGCCATGCCCTGGCCGATCCAGGGCGGCATGGCGTGGGCGGCGTCACCGGCGAGGAAGACCCGGCCGACGCGCCAGCGGGTGGCGAAGCGGACATGGTGGCTGTAGACGGTGGCGCGCAGGATTCTGATGCTGTCCTTGGCGACACCGTAGCGGGCCACCAGGTCCTGCACCGCCTCGTCGGTGGTCAGGCGCCTGTCGTCCTCGCCCGGCAGGATCGGGAACTCCCAGCGGTGGTGTCCCAGCGGCGTCGGGCAGTCCACGGCCGGCCGGGACGGGTCGCAGTGGAAGCGCAACCGATCGTGGCCGGGCCAGGTCGTGAGCATCTCGGTGTCGATGACCACCCAGTGGTCTTCGTAGGTGCGTCCTTCGTAGCCGACGTTCAGCTGTGCCCGGATCAGGCTGGAGCCGCCGTCGGCCGCGATCAGATAGGAGGCGCGCAGGCGCCGGACAGTGTCGTCACCGAGGTGGGCGAGGGTCAGCTCGACCCCGTCGTCGTCCTGGCGCACCCGCAGGCATTCGTGCCCGAGCAGGATCTCGACGTTGGGATGGCGGGCGGCCCCCTCGCGGAGGACCTGCTCCAGAGCCGGCTGGTAGATGAACATCTGCGGCGGATGGCCGTGGCCGCGAGAGGGCAGGTGCGCGCTGACGAAGGAGCGCCCCTGCTCGTCGACGAAATCGATGGGCAGGTCGGTCAGCATGTCCTGCTTGAGCCGCTCGGCCAGGCCGCTGCGCTGCCAGATGCGCACGACCTCCTCGTCGGTGGAGATGGCTCGGGCCCGCGGAAATATGTCGGCGTCGCGTTCTACCACGACGATGCGCAGACCCATCGCGCCCAGAAGGTTCGCCGCGGTGACGCCGGTCGGGCCGTATCCGACCACCGCCACGTCGTAGGCATCGTCATCGTTCACCCGGCCGCCTTACTGTAGGGATCACTCTTGTTGTAGCGTTCACTCCAATTGGAGTGAACGCTACGCTAAGCTGGTCACCTGAGGAGGTCAAGTACCGAGGGGCACCGACAGAAGGGACGCGCCGATGACCAAGCCGCCGACCAAATCCGCGGTACGTAAACGCGCCAACGGTGTGGAGTCGCGCCGGCGCATCCTCGACGCCGCGATCGAGGTCACCGGTGAGCGTGGTTATGAGGGCACCAGCATCGCGGCGGTCAGCGCCAAGTGCGGGCTGCCGCCCAGCTCCATCTACTGGCACTTCAAGGACAAAGACGACCTCATCGCCGAGGTCATCGAGCAGAGCTTCCAGACCTGGCTGGCGGCGGTGCGGTTGCCGGGAGAGGAGGCCGGAACGCCGCTGGAGCGCGGCGTCGCCATGGCCGCCGAAGTGGCCAAGTCGCTGGTCGAGGCGCCGGACTTCCTGCGCCTGGGGCTCATGCTCGCCATGGAGCGGCGTCCGCAGGAGCCGCGGGGGCGAACAGTGTTCCTCCAGGTTCGCGACATCGCCCGCCAGAAGGTCACCGAGGTGATCCGAACGTTGGCGCCCGGCCTCGACGAGCAGGCCGTGCGGACCCTCACCACCTACGCCGTCGCCGGCGCCGACGGCCTGTTCGTTCAGCGGGAGATCCTCGGCGACGGCGTCGACCTCATCGAGATGTTCCAGCTGCACGCGCGGATGGTCTACGAAGCGGCCGACCGCATGGCCGCCGAAAGCGGCGGACGACATCCGGATGAAAGCCGACAAGAACTGCCGCGAACTCCCTAGATCCCTCCGAGAGTGATTCTGAGATCCTGGTGTAGTGGCGATCAGAACGGACGATGGTGAACATTTGGGGCTGCTGTTTCCGGACGGCGAAGGCGACCGCGCCCTCCCGTCCGGCCTCCCGCCGGGGTCCCTGGTGTGGCCGGATCCGGAGTACGACAAGCTCCGGACACACCGCCGCCCCTCGTTCTGGCTCAGCGACGCGCCCGTCCCCGCGTCGCTGTGGGCCCACCTGCGGGCCGAACACCCCCGGTCCGGCCTGTGGCCCGTACTCCTGGAGGACTCCGTACAGCCCTGGTCGGCGGGGCAGATCGCGCCGGAGCCGGCGTCCGAGATCGACAACTACCGGGCCGGCGCCTTCATGGCGGAGGTCTGGCAGGACCTGCTCGCCGGCGGGGTGGCCGACCTCGCACCCTACGGCCAGGACTGTCCGGGCACAGCGGAACCCGGCCGGTTGGTGGCCGACCCCGAGGTGGTGGCCGACTGGTACGCCCGGATCGTGGCCGGACGCCGCACCCCGCTCGGGCTGGCGGCGGTCGAGCGGGGTGCCGACGTCCTCGCGGTGATGGGCTGGCAGGGCGCGGTGCACCACAACGAATGGGCCGTCCCCCTGGCCGCCGTCGTGCGTAGCTGGGAGGAACGTTTCGGCGTACGGGTGATCGGCATGGGATTCAACACCCTCGACCTCAGCGTCGCCGCGCCTCCGGCCACCTTCGAGCACGCGCTGCACGTCGCCGCCGAGCACTGGACGTTCTGCCCCGACAGCATCCTGCAGGGGCCCGGAACGCTCGCGGACTACGCCGAGCAGATCTGCGGCAAGAACGCCTGGTCATTCTGGTGGGACTGATCCCGCATGTGACGTCTTGAATTAATTGGCCAGAATGCGGACCGAATGCACGCGGAGAGTGGTCCCGATCGCCCATTATGACGCCCAGCGGGGACATTTCACCCCCAGGCCAACTCTTGTGTGGATTCAGACTGCGCCAAGCGACTGACCGTGACCGCATGCGATTCGGCAAGACCCGGAATCCGAATGGCAGAGCATCCACCGGCGCATGCGGACCCGACCGAGGTCACCGCTCCCTGACCATGAGTGGACGACCATCGAGTTGCGAAGGTCAGGGATCATGCGCCACCCGTTGCGAGCCGACGTCGGCCCGCCGATAAGCAACAAGCGCCGAAGGGGCGTGACGGCACGCTAACCGGAAGCGGCGGACGAACCCGAGACGCATCGACAGATGTATGCCGGTAGACAGACACATGTCGGCCACCCAAAAGACGCCTCGTCCGTTCCGACCCGTGGTGCACCACTATGCCCACTAATAAGGGACATATTATGGAATTTGATTTCAAACTAATTTCCTAATCCTCGCCACAAATCCATTGCGATCACTCGTTCAGACATGACATTATTCATATGCGCGTTCGAATATTCGAGGAGAGGGGGCGGGCGTGATGGAGCTCTTCGGGTCATCGGAGTTCCTTTCGCGGCACGAGCGCCCTTCTCAGGCCGGTCCATGCGATGCCGAGTGGTGGGAACAAATCACGGCTCGAACGAAGGCCTGGAAATCGGACGGCAGCTCGGCTCTCGCCCCCGACAAGGATTCCGTTCCTTCCGCTCGCGCCGGCAATGAAAAGCCGGGCGCAGCCACTGACAACCACAGCGTTTCTCTCGAATCTCCCCTTTTCCCCATCGAGGGCCCCACGGACGACGGAAGGTTGAGCGCCACCGACCACAGCACGGCCGCCGCCCCAAGCCATGCCGATGCCCCTGCCCGTGACCAGACTTCCAGCGACGGCGACGCTCCGGGCGAGGACGCAGCTCCCGGCGGAGATGAGCCTCTGAGTGGGAGCGAGCCTCTGAGTGGGGGCGAGGCCGCCGGGGCTTCAGGCGCCGACGACCCCTCCGGTGCTACTGCGAGGGGCGCGGGTCGGGTGTCGTGGCCGTTGGTGGCGTCGGTTCGGGAGATGGCGTCCGCTCTGGCTCTCGCGGTGGTGCCGGAGTCTGCGGGGGTGTGTCTGGCCGAGGCGGAGGATCTGTTGTTCGCGCGGGATCGGCTGGTTTCGGCGGTCG
>NZ_JADDIL010000029.1:0-103358 GCF_020826795.1 Microtetraspora sp. AC03309
TTCCGCTCCTGAGCGGACCTTGCCGCGCCACTCCAGGCCGACCCCGACGTGGTACGGCGCACGCCGACCCTCATGTACTGAGGAGACCCACCATGACGACGTTCTGGTTCATAGTGATCGCGTTCCTCTGGACGGGCTACTTCGTGCTGGAAGGGTTCGACTTCGGCGTGGGGGCGCTGCTCCCCTTGCTGTCGCGGTCGGAGGCCGACCGCCGTCAGGTCCTCGGCACGATCGGGCCCGTCTGGGACGGCAACGAGGTGTGGGTCATCACCGCGATCGGCGCGATGTTCGCCGCCTTCCCCGCGTGGTATTCGGGCCTGCTCAGCACCTTCTACCTGCCGATGTTCCTCATCGTGGTCGGCCTGATCGTGCGCGGGGTCGGCCTGGAGTGGCGCGGCAAGGTCCGCTCAGGAGCGGAACGCGCGCTGTGCGACGCCGGGATCGTGACCGGCAGCGTCCTCACCGCCTTCCTGTGGGGCGCGGTCTTCGGCAACCTCCTGTACGACACGGCGCTCGCGACCGTCCTCGGCGGCCTGCTGTCCCTGTCGGTCGCGATCCTGCACGGTGCGGTGTTCGTGACGTTGAAGACGTCGGGACCGGTCCGCGCCCGCGCCCGGAACGCCGCCCTGGCCGCCGCCGCCGTCGCCGTCCCGGTGGGCATCATCGCGCTGCCCTCCGTCCCCGGATCGGCGATGGACGTCCCGAGCTGGTCCGCCTCCCCCTGGCTGTGGGCCTGCGCGCTCCTCGCGATGGCGGCCCTGACGGCAGGCGTGGCCCTCGTCTGGCGGCGCCGCGAGGGCTGGGCGTTCACCGCCACGGCGTCGTCGATCGGGCTGACCACGGCCGCGCTGTTCGGCGCCCTGTGGCCCGCGCCTCTGCCGGGTCTCACGCTGGCCGAGGCCGCCTCCGCGCCGTACACGTTGACGATGCTGACCTGGATCGGCCTGATCGCGCTCCCCGGCGTGCTCGCCTACCAGGCGTGGACCTACTGGGTGTTCCGCAAGCGCCTCACCGCGGACATTTCCGCTCATTAGGCGACACGCCCGAACAGGATCATGCCCGCGCGACCGAGCCGGCCGCCTCGGTCGCGCGGATGCGGCGTCGGCTCACCACCCGGTGAGCACGAAGCGCACGCGAACGCCCACGGATCGTCCGCAAAAGCCCTGAAGCACGAGCAGAGCGGCGAGCGGTTCGCCGTGGTGATCCAGTCCGACTTCATTCCGGCCCTCTCGACACTGCTTGTCGCTCCGACGTCCACCAGCGCGCGTCCCACGTCCTTCCGTCCCGAGATCGAACTACTGGGCAAGTCGACGCGGGTCATGCTGGAAACCGCTTCGGTCGCGCCGGAGCGGCTCGGCTCCTTCGCCGGGCGGCTTTCCCCTGCCGAACCGCTCGAAATCGACGAAGCGCTCCATCTCGTGTTCGGGCTGGTTCGCTGAAGGTCGAGCCGCCTCGCGATGCATCCCTCCTTACCGGGCGAGCCGCAGGCGCAGGGTGTGCAGGTCGGAGGGAGAGATGGGCATCCGGTCGATGGGGATGGCCTCCGCGTCCTCGACGGCTGAGGCGATCACGGCGGACACCGGGATGACCCCGGCCTCTCCCGCCCCCTTGATACCCAGGGGATTGAGCGGCGAGGGCGTCTCCAGGTGGGCGGTCTCGATGTGCGGCACCTCGGTCGCGTACGGCATGAGGAAGTCCATGAACGAGGCGTTCAGCAACTGGCCGTACTCGTCGTAGACCATCTTCTCGTACAGCGCCCCGCCCACTCCCTGGGCGACGCCGCCGTGGATCTGCCCCTCGACGATCATCGGATTGATCAGCTTGCCGCAGTCGTGGACGACGGCGTACCTGAGGATCGTGATCTCGGCGGTCTCCGGGTCCGTCTCCACGATCGCGGCGTGCATGCCGGAGGCGAACGTCGACCTGATCGGCGAGTAGTAGTCCCGCCCCTCCAGTCCCGGTTCCTCCCCCTCGTCCACCGGGGGACGGTCCATCGACGACGCGCCGGAGAACTGGGTGGCGCGCTTGGTCTCCTCGTCGAAGGCGTACCGCAGCGGGTTGGACAGCACGGCGACGGTGGCGAGAGGGATCGACGCGGACGGCGTTCCGGCGACGTGGACGATCCCGTCGGTGATCTCCAGGTCGCGCGGGTCGGCCTCCAGAGCGTCCGCGGCGATACGCAGCGCCTTCTCGCGGACCTTGCGGCAGGCGAGCGCGATGGCGTTGCCGCTCATCACCGCGGCGCGCGAGGCGAAGGTCCCCACGGCGTACCCGAAGCGGCGGGTGTCGCCGGTGACGACGGAGACCTTCTCGATCGGCACACCCAACTCGGTGGCCGCGATCTGCGCGAACACGGTCTCGTGGCCCTGGCCCTGCGAGGTCAGGCCGGTCGAGACGTGCACCCGGCCGTCGGAGGTGACCTGCACGTGGCCCCCCTCGTACGGGCCGACGCCGGTGCCCTCGACGTAGCAGCCGACGCCGATACCGATCCGGCGGCCCTCGGCCGCGGCCCGCGCCTTCATCTCGGGGAAGGAGTCCCAGCCGATCAACTCCTTGAGCATCCGCAGCGACTCGGGGTAGTTCCCGCTGTCGTAGATCAGCGGGCGGCCGTCCTGGAAGATCAGGCCCTGGTCGTAGGGGAACTCGTCCGGCCCGATGAAGTTGGCCGCCCTCACCTCGGTCCGGTCCCGCCCCAGATAGGCGGCGATGCGGTCCATCGTCCGCTCCATGCAGAACACGCCCTGCGGGCGCCCCGCCCCCCGGTACGGCGTGACCTGCACCGTGTTGGTGTAGATCGAGGAGAACTCCACCCGGTAGGCACCGATCTTGTACGGCCCGAGGAGCTGGGTGGAGGTGATGATCGGCACGATGATCCCGTACGGCGTGTACGCGCCGTTGTCGTGCAGGATGGTCACGTCGAGGCCGAGGACGCGGCCCTCGTCGTCGAAGCCGACCCTGACGTGCTGCACCTGGGCCCGCTCGTGGGCCGACGAGACGAAGTGCTCCCGCCGGTCCTCGGTCCACTTGATCTCCCGGTCGAGCAGCCGGGCCGCCCAGGGGATGAGGATCTCCTCCGGCCATGGGTGCACGATCTTCACGCCGAAGCCGCCGCCGACGTCGGGCGCGATCACCTCGACCTTGGGCAGCGGCAGGCCGAGCTTGGCCGCGACCGCCATCCGCACGCTGGTGGACGTCTGGGTGGACGAGTAGACCCGCAGCGACTGGTCGTCGGCGTCCCAGCGGGCGTACACGCCCTTGCCTTCCAGCGGCATGCACGCGCTGCGTTCGATGTCGAGCCGGAACTCCAGGGTGTGCGGCGCGGCGGCGATGGCCTCGGCCGCCGACCTGCCGTCCCTGGACGGGACCTCCTGCACCATGTGCGCGCCCACGTTGCCGGGCACGTCCTCGTGGACCAGGTGGACACCCTGGACGGCCTCCTCGACGCCGACGACCGGCTTGAGGAACTCGTACTCGATGTCGATCAGCGCGCAGGCGTCCTCGGCGATGTAGCGGTCCTCGGCGACCACCATCACGATGGGCTCGCCGACGTGCCGCACGACGTCCTTGGCCAGCGGGTAGGCCGTACGGCCGTGGGTCAGCGCCGGGTGCGGGATCAGCAGCGGCAGCGGCTCGGCCAGCGCCCCGGGCAGGTCCTCCCATGTGTAGATCGCGACCAGGCCGTCCACGTCCAGCGCGGCCGAGACGTCGATGTCGCGGATGCGGGCGTGCGCGTGGGGCGACCGGACGAAGGCGGCGGCCAACGCGCCCGGCCCGAGGTCGTCCAGGTAGCGGCCCTGGCCGGTGACCAGCCGGGCGTCCTCGCGCCGGCGGACCGGTTCGCCGAAGAGCTTCGTCGTCACGGCGTGTTCCCTCGCTCCCCTGAATCGCCGGACCCGTTCTCCGCCCGGAGCAGCCCCGGCTGGGGCTCCGTCGGGAGCTCCGCCTGGATCTCCGCGGCCCGGTGCACGGCCTTGACGATGTTCTGGTAGCCGGTGCACCGGCACAGGTTGCCGGAGACGGCCTCCAGCACCTCCTCGTCGGTCGGCGTCGGGTTCTCCCGCAGGAACGCGGTCGCCGTACAGAGGAAGCCCGGAGTGCAGAAGCCGCACTGGAGGCCGTGGCATTCGGTGAAGGCCCGCTGCACGGGAGACGGCTCGCCGTCCCTGGCGAGACCCTCCACCGTGGTGATCTCGTGGCCGTCGACCGTGACGGCGAACGTCAGGCAGGACCGTACGGGCTCGCCGTCGAGCAGCACCGTGCACGCTCCGCAGACGCCGTGCTCGCAGCCGACGTGCGTGCCGGTCAGTCCAAGGTCGTGCCGGAGGCAGTCGGACAGCAGGCGCCGCGCGGGCACCTCCGCCTCCCTGACCACGCCGTTGACCACGAGCGTGATGGCGTATCGGGTGGTTGCGTCACTCATGAGCGGCCTCCGTTACCGCGTTCCTCGCGGCGTCCTTGAGCGCCCGCTCCGCCAGCACTCCGGTGAGATGCCGCCGGTACTCGGCCGTCGCGTGGATGTCCTCATCGGGATCGATCCGATCCCGTACGGCCGCGGTGACCGCGTCCCAGGGGACGGATGCCGCGGGTCGCCTGCCGCAGGCGTCGGAGACGTCGACGACCACCGGTCCCGGGCCGACGCTGACGCAGGCGACCCGGGCGGAGACGATCCGCAGGTCCTCGTCCAGGGTGACGAGCGCGGCCATGCCCGCCACGGCGTAGTCGCCGTGCCGCCGGGCGACCTCGCGGAACGCGGTGCCCGAACGCGGCGGAAGCGCCGGGAAAAACGCGGACACCGCGAGCTCACCCGGTTCGATCGCCGATTCCATCGGCCCGATGAAGAAGTCCGCCGCCGCGACCTCGCGCTCGCCGCCGAGCCGCGCGAGCCGTACGGACCCGCCGAGGAGGGCGAGGGCCGCGGGCATCTCGGCGGACGGGTCGGCGTGCACGAGGCTGCCGACCACGGTCCCCCGGTTCCTGATCACGGGGTGCGCGACCAGCGCGAGCGCCTGGCGGAGGAGCGGCTGGACCGCCGCGGCCTCGGCCGAGCGCTCGACGGTCGCGTGCCGGGCCAGCGCCCCCACTCGGACGCCGCCCGCGTCGGCGGTGAGCGTGTCCAGCTCGCCGACGCGGTTGATGTCGACGAGCTGGGACGGCGCCACCAGCCGCATGTTGAGCAGCGGGATCAGGCTCTGGCCTCCGGCCAGGACCTTGCCGTGCGGCCCCGCCTCGGCGAGGGCCTCAAGGGCCTCATCCACCGAGACGGGGGCGTGGTAGTCGAACGGAGGTGGTTTCACGTGGTCGTCTTACTCCGAAGTGGTGGAGCCTGCCGCGGGGACCCCGGCGGCAGGTCAGGTCGCGGCATCCCTCTCGAATCCGATCTCCCCACCGGAGACCTCCTTCCTCGGGCCGCGCGCGAGGGCACGGAGCAGGTGGTAGCCGCCGAGCGCCACGATGGTGCCCAGGGCGATGCCGGCCAGCGCGAAGTCTCCGGCGATCTGGTGGGTGACCGGGCCGATCGCGAGGATGATCCCGGCGCCGATCGGCACCATGTTCACCGGGTCGGAGAAGTCCACCCGGTTCTCGATCCAGATCTTCGCGCCCAGCAGGCCGATCATGCCGTACAGGATGACGGTGATGCCGCCGAGCACGCCGCCCGGCGTGGCGGCGACGAGCGCGCCGAACTTCGGGCACAGGCCGAACAGGATCGCGATGACGGCGGCGACGTAGTAGGCGGCGGTCGAGTAGACCCGGGTCGCCGCCATGACGCCGATGTTCTCGGCGTACGTGGTGGTGGGCGAGCCGCCGACCGCGGAGGCGATGACGGTGGCCGCGCCGTCGGCGGCGACCGCCCGGCCCATGTACGGGTCGACGTCGGCGCCGGTCATCTCGCCCACGGCCTTGACGTGGCCGACGTTCTCCGCGATGAGCGCGATGACCGCGGGCAGCACGAGGACGATGGCCGAGACCTTGAAGTCGGGGGCGTGGAAGCTCGGCAGCCCGATCCAGTCCGCGCTCGCCACCGCGTCGAAGCTCACCCGCGGATGTGTGTCGATCTGCCCGGTGCCCGCGTTGTACGCGGTGATGTTCCCGAAGACCTTGTCCGCGCCCCAAGAGAGGACGAACCCGAAGAGCAGGCCGAGCAGGATGCCGATCCGGCCGATGAACCCCCGGAACAGCACAATGATCAGGAAGGTCGCCAGCATGGTGATCAGGGCGATCCAGTGGTCCTGCGGCCAATAGACGTCGGCGACGACGTAGGCCAGGCCGAACCCGATCAGCATGACCACCGCGCCGGTGACGACCGGCGGGAAGATCTTGTGGATGATCTGTACGCCGAGGTAGTGGATCGCGACGCCGCACAGGGCGAGCACGACACCCGCTATCAGGATCGCGCCGGTGACCGTGGCGCTGTCCCCCTGCGCGGCGCGAATCGCGACCACGCCGCCGACGAACGACGCGCTCGTGCCGAGGTAGCTGGGGATCTTGCCCTGCACGATGAGCAGGAACAGGATCGTCGAGACACCGGACATCATCACGGCCACGTTCGGGTCCAACCCCATGACCAGGGGGAAGACGAACGTCGCGCCGAACATCGCGATCACGTGCTGGGCGCCGAAGCCGACCATGCGCGGCCAGCTCAGTCTTTCGTCGGGTTTTACCACCTCGCCCGGTGGCAGGTTCTTCCCGTCGCCATGCAACTTCCAGCCGAAAGCCATGCAAGCCCCTCTTTTACCTGGGCCGACGTCCGGTGGCCACCCCGCGGGCTTCCAGCGCGGCACTGCTTTGCGGGCACATTAGGCCCGCGATTCCCATTACACACGGGCATCTTGTGCCAAACCAGAGGCGATCCGCAGCAGTCATGTTGCGCACCGGGCGCCGGGCGGGGCGGTGAACGTCACATCACGCCGTCAACGGGTGGACGCGCCCGGTCACGAGGCGGCGACGACGCGGATCTCGAAGCCCTCGCCGGTGACGACCTGGCCGGCCCGGATCTTGCACGCCTTGCGCAACTCGACCGCGCCGTCCACCCGGACGTTCCCCTCGGCGATGAAGTGCTTGGCCGCCCCGCCCGAGTCCGTGACATAGCAGTACTTGAGCAGGTCGCAGAGCGGGATGTAGTCGTCGTTCAGCTCGAATGTCTCTTTCACCGCGCCAGCTTAGGACGTCCCCGCCGCGCGGTACGGCTCAGCCGACGGTTCAGCCGTACGACTGAGCGGTACCGGCCAGACGCGCGGCTCAGATGCCGCGCATGCGCAGGACGTGCAGCGCGAGGGTCAGGTTGAGCCGCAGGTGAGCGTCCTCGGTGAAGTTGCCGAGCATCCGCTCCAGCTTCCCGATGCGGTAGCGCAGGGTGTTGTAGTGGAAGTGCAGCCTCCGGGCGGTCTCCGCGACGTTGAGATTGGTCTCCAGCAACACCTGGAGCGTCCGGCGCAGGTCCGCGTTCTCCACGTCGTCGTCCCCGGCGAGCGACCCGAGCGTCTCACGGACGAAGGCGTGCAGCTCATCCGTGTCGTTCACCAGCGAGAGCAGCCGGTAGACGCCCAGCTCGTCGAAGTGCGCGACCGCGCCGCCGCCGTGCAGCTGCCGACCGACCCGCGCGGCCTTGAGCGCCTGGCCGTACGCGCCGGGGAGCAGGTCGGCGCCCCCGGCGACCCGGCTCAGGCCGGTGGAGAACGTGCAGTCGGAGACGGCGGCGAGGGCGTCCCTTGCCAGCCGGATGGTGTCGATCCCCGCTCCGACGACGGCGACGACCTCGTGGGAGAACCCGGCCACCGCGCCGCGCGGGTCGTACCTGCGAACGGCGGACTGCCAGGCGGTGAGCATGCGGTCCTGGGCGGGGCGCTCCTCGGCGTCCGGGTCGATCTCGGCGACCAGGACGCTGACCGGGCGTTCCAGGTCCCAGCCGAACGCGCGGGCGCGCTCGGCGACCCGGGTGCCGCCCCTGCCCGTGAGCACGTCGCGCAGGAAGTCGGCGCGGTACTTGCTCTCGACGGCGGTCACCGCCTCCTGCTTGGTCACGACGAGGGCGGCGACCGTGGCGGCGCGCTCCAGGATGCCGATGTCGCTCGGGGTCAACGCGCCGGAGGCGCTGAACGCCACGATCCTGCCGTGATGGTGCCCGCCCGCCACGACCGGCACCACGGCGTGATGCCCGTCGGACGCCATGACCGGCGCGATGGAGCTGGACGGTACCCGCGTGCCCGGTGACGGCTGTTCCGGAGGCGCTCCCACGGTGAGGCAGGTCTCGCGCAGCGCCGCCACCTGCCCGGCGTCACCGGCCGAGGCCAGGATCTGGCCTCCGGCGTCCAGCGCGGCGACGGCCACGTCGAGCAGCCCGGCGACCTCGGCGGTGACCTCGCGCATTCCGCCCCCGGCGAGCACGATCTGGACCAGCGCCCGGTGCGCCTCCTCGGCCCTGGCCAGGAGCCCGGCCTGGCGGTTCAGGATGTCGGTGAGCACCTGGTTGAGGATGTCGTCGAAGCCCACGTCGTTGGGAAGCAGGATCAGGGGGAACCCGAGCCTGTCGGCCTGCTCGACCATCTCCTCCGGCAGCTCGTCGAGGTACCGCCCAAGCTTGATCGCCAGCGCGGCCAGCCCGCGTTCGTCGAGATCCGCCACCAGCCGGTCCAGCGACTGTGGAGTGTTGCGCAGCGGATAGCCCGTGGTGAGCAGCAGCTCGTGCGGTTTCACCCAGGCCAGGATGTCGGGCACCTCCATGACGTTGAGGCGCTGCACGATGCGGTCGAGGCCGCGCTTTCCCGCGATGAGACGGGCGTCCGCCAGCGTCGACACGCCCAGCACCTCCCCGACGGACACGCCGTGGAGGATGGTTCCTGTGCTGGCCAGCCTCATCGCCGGCGCGGCGGGGTCGATCGTCATCGTGCGCTCCGGGGTTGAGCTTCGGGGGATATGTACGGCTCAGGCCGATTGTGCCGAACAATCCGACTGTCAGGAAGAGCCAAGCATTTGGCCCACTGTTGGCAGCTTTCTCCGTACGGAGCTCAGGGGCGGCGTTCTAGCGTCGGCTCTGACGCGCTCAACGGGGAGGTTCGATGACTGTCGACACACGTCCGAGAGCGCGGCGCTCCCCGGCACGTCCGCCGGGAGGCGTGGGAGGTCGCACCCAGATCGGGGGGGCCGCCAGCGTCGCGCTGCGCCCGGCGCTCGAATCACCGCGCCGTCCCGCCCGCGTGCTGGCGGCGTTCCCGCTCGCCGTCTATCTGGAGGTCAGGAGCGAGTGGGAGCCGCACGTCATCGCCCTGGTCAGCGGGGAGGCCACCCGCCTGCCCAACGCGGTGGTGCTGTCCGGGCCGCTCGACCGTCTTCCCCTGGGGGACGAGTGCTGGGTCGGGGAGGGCTCCATCGGACTGGGCGGCGTCGCTGTGCGGGTCCGGCGCTGGTGGGATCCGGCGCCGCCGCTCGGCGCCGCCGATCCGGCCCGCCTCGCGCGGGCCTTGCCGCTACTCGACGACATCTGCGTACGGGCGCAGCGGCAGCCGGGCCTGGACGTCACCGGCGCCCCCGGGCTGCTCTCCGCCGGGTGCCGGTCGGGTTCCCTCGTGGACGGCGTCATGGCGGCGGAACGACTACTCGGTCTCGGGCCGGGGCTGACGCCCAGCGGCGACGACATGATGTGCGGGCTGCTGGTGACGCTGCGCCATCTGGGCCTCGCCGCGGCCGCCCCGCGCGCCGTGTGGCTGGCCGACTGGCTGGCCGCGGCGGTGACCTACGACGCCCGCGCGCGGACGACGCCCATCTCCGCCACGCTGCTCCACTGCGCGGCGCGCGGCGAGGCCAGTTCGGAGGTGCTCGGCGTGTTGCGCGGCATCGCGGGACAGCAGCCGCTCGACTCGGCGGTGCACCGCCTGCTGCGCCTCGGGCACACCTCCGGCGCCGACCTCGCCTGGGGCGTGCGCACGGGCCTGGCCGCCGTCCTCGCGCTGCGTTCGTGGCCCGCGGGCCGTTCCTGCGGTTCGGAGAACGGCCTGGACATCGGCGCGGAGATCGGCACGGAGATCGGCACGGAGATCGGCACGGCAGGCGGGACGGCGATCAGCACAGCAGGTAGCGCATCGGGCAGCACGGCATTCAGCACGGCATTCAGCGCCGGAAGCCGCGGGAGGAAGCGTCCTTGAACGATCTGGTGGAAGTACGCGCGGGGATCTACCACGACTCGGTGAGCCTGATGCGGGTCAGCCAGGCGCTTGCCGGGCGGCCAGGGGTGAGCGTCGCGATCGTCGCGATGGCCACCGAGCTCAACGTGGGTCTGGCGTGCGACGCGGGCTTCTCGGTGCCCCCGGCCACGCCGGGCGATCTGCTCGTCGCGATCAGGGCCTCGTCGGAGGACGCCGTACAGGAGGCCGCGTGCGAGCTGGAGCGACAGCTCGCGGCCCGGGGCGCGGCGAGCGGCTCGCGAAGGGAGGAAGCACCCCCGCGCACCACGCGGTCGGCGGCTCGCGCGGCGGCACGGGCCGGGGACGCGACGGTCGCCCTGGTGAGCGTGCCCGGGGAGTACGCCTTCCTGGAGGCCGTCGACGCCGTCGAGGCGGGGATCTCCGTCATGATCTTCAGTGACAACGTCCCGGTCGAGCAGGAGATCCTCCTCAAGGACCGCGCGCGGGAGCAGGGCGTTCTCGTGATGGGGCCCGACTGCGGGACCGCCGTGATCGGCGGCGCGGGGCTCGGCTTCGCCAACGTGCTCCGGCCGGGCCCGGTCGGCGTCGTGGCCGCCTCGGGTACGGGAGCGCAGCAGGTGACGAGCCTGCTCGACCTGGCCGGCGTGGGCGTGAGCCACCTGCTCGGGGTGGGCGGGCGCGACCTGTCGGCCGAGGTGGGCGGGCGCTCGACGATCCAGGCCCTGCGCGCCCTCGACGCCGACCCCGCCACCGAGCTGATCGTGCTCGTCTCCAAGCCGCCCGCCGCCGAGGTGGCGCGGGCCGTACAGGATCTGGGGCTCGGCACGAAGGTCGTCGCGGCGCTGCTCGGGCCGGGCCAGGACGACCTCACGACCGCCGTGGAGCGGGTGCTGGGCGCCCTCGGTCACGAGGTGCCCGCATGGCCCGCATGGCCCGCATGGCCCGCGTGGCCCGCGTCGCCGGCGGAGCACGCCGCCTCGGAGGGCGCATCCGGACCGGCCGGCGACGCGGTACGGGGGCCGCTGCGCGGGCTGTACTCGGGCGGCACGCTCTGCACCGAGGCCGCCCTGATCGCCGGGACGGGCGAGTTCACCGACTTCGGCGACGACGAGTACACGCGGGGCCGCGCCCACCCGATGATCGACCCGACGCTCCGCCTGGAGGCGCTGGACGCCGTCGAGTCGGGGGTGGTCCTCCTCGACGTGGTGCTGGGGCAGGGCGCCGACCCGGATCCGTCCGCACGGCTGGCGCCGGGCGTCGCGCGGGCGCGCGAGCGCGGCGTCGCCGTGGTGGTCGCGCTCGTCGGCACGGACGGCGACCCGCAGGGCCTGCGCGCCCAGGCGGCCCGGCTGAACGAGGCGGGCGCCGCGGTGTTCACGTCCAACGCGGCGGCCGCGCGCCACGCGCGTGAGCTCGCGCGCGCTCACGCCGGCGCCTGAGACCGCCGTCCCCGTGCGACCCCTGGAGACGCGCCCCTCTACGGCGCGAACCCCTGAGACGCGATCCCCTGAGACGCGATCCCCTGAGACGCGAACCTCCGAGACGCGAACCGACCCGATAGGAGCCCGATGACCTCGATGACGCTGTCGATGCTGAGCCGTGAGCCCCACGTGATCACGGCCGGGACCGCGGTGCTCGGCGAGGCGCTGGACCAGCAGGCCGTGGCGAGGATCGAGGTCGACTGGCGCCCGCCTCTCCCCGGCACCGCCGCCGCCCTGGCCCGGGTGCTCGCCGATCCGCGCAGGGAGCGGGCCAACGCGACCGCCGTCGGCCGGATGGTGTCCGCCCGGCCCATGCTCGTCGGCGTACGCCCGGCCCGTGACGTCCTCGGCCTGGAACCCGGCACGTTCCTGCACGCGGGGCCGCCGATCACCTGGGAGCGCGCCTCCGGCCCCATGCGGGGTGCCCTGATCGGCGCGATGCTCTTCGAGGGACTCGCCTCCTCTCCGAAGGACGCGGAGGACCGGCTGGCCGCGGGGTCCGGCATCACGCTCGACTCCTGCCACCATCACCGGACGGTCGGGCCGATGGCGGGCCTGGTCAGCCCCTCGATGTGGATGCTGGAGGTCACGGACGCCGAACACGGCGGCACCGCGTACTGCTCGCTGAACGAGGGCCTGGGCAAGGTGCTGCGGTACGGCGCGTACGGCCCGGAGGTGATCGACCGGCTGCGCTGGATGGGCGACGTGCTGGGCCCGGCGATCCGGGCGGCGCTGGACAGGAGCGGGCCGCTCGACCTGCGCGCCCTGGTCGCGCAGGCCCTGCAGATGGGCGACGAGCTCCACAACCGCAACCGCGCGGCCACCTCGCTGATGGTGCGCGAGCTGGCGCCCGCCATCGTGGAGGCCGCGCCCGAGCACGCCGCGGAGGTGTTGCGATTTATCAATGGAAACGATCATTTTTTCCTGAACGCGGGAATGGCGGCGGCGAAAGTGAGCGCCGACGCCGCGAGAGATGTGCCCGGCTCCAGCCTCGTGGTGGCGATGGCGCGCAATGGGACCGATTTCGGAATCCAGGTTTCCGGGCTCGGGGACCGCTGGTTCACCGGCCCCGCCGGGGTTCCCGACGGCCTCTACCTCGGCGCGTACGGCCCGGCGGACGCCAACCCGGACATCGGCGACTCCACGATCACGGAGACGACGGGGCTGGGCGGCTTCGCCATGGCGGCCGCGCCGGCGATCGTGCGCTTCGTCGGCGGTGACGTGTCGGACGCCGTCGCGGCGACGACCTCGATGTACGAGATCACCCTGGCGGAGCATCCGGCGTACCAGATCCCGGGGCTCGGGTTCCGCGGCACTCCGGTGGGCGTCGACGTCACCCTCGTCGCGCGTACCGGCGTGCTTCCGGTCGTCAACACCGGTATCGCCGGTCGCGTCGCGGGAACAGGCCAGGTCGGAGCGGGTCTGGTCAGTCCTCCCGTGGAGGCGTTCACCGCCGCGCTGGAGGCCCTGGCGAAGGCATGAATTCCCTTTGACCCTGGATTGACCCTAATATCGGTTGCCAACCTCACATATCTTGTGAATTCGCGCGGATCGGGTCTTGGGGGGATTTGTGCGGACTGAGCCAGAATTGGGGACCAGCGCATGACAACCGATCGCTTGCTCGGTATGGTCCCCTCCATGCCGGAGGGTCAGGGTCCCATCGGAGGAAGTACGGCCGGACCGGTGCCCGAGGGGCAGGGACGGCTCGTCGGGAGGCGTTACCGCCTCCTCTCACCGGTCGGCCGCGGCGGCATGGGCATGGTCTGGCACGCCCATGACGTCCTGCTCGACCGTGACGTCGCGGTCAAGGAGCTCATCCTGCCGTTCGGTCTCGACCAGGCGGGCACCCACGGCGCCCACCAGCGCATGTTGCGCGAGGCGCGTTCGGCGGCACGGCTCAGCCACCCGGGCATCGTCACCGTCCACGACGTCGTGGAGGAGGACGGGCGCCCCTGGATCGTCATGGAACTGGTCCGCGCCTGGTCCCTGGAGCAGGCCGTACGGCAGAGCGGGCCGCTGCCCGTCGTGCAGGCCGCCGAGATCGGCATCCGCGTGCTGGACGCGCTGCGCCACGCGCACGCGGCCGGGATCCTGCACCGTGACGTCAAGCCGGGCAACGTGCTGCTCACCGCCGACCGGGTGGTGCTCACCGACTTCGGCATCGCCGCGATCGAGGGCGACGTCACGATCACCCAGACCGGCCTGCTGATGGGATCACCCGCCTACATCCCGCCGGAGCGGCTCCAGGGCCGCCCGATCA
Organism: Microtetraspora sp. AC03309; assembly: GCF_020826795.1. Taxonomy (NCBI): domain Bacteria; kingdom Bacillati; phylum Actinomycetota; class Actinomycetes; order Streptosporangiales; family Streptosporangiaceae; genus Microtetraspora; species Microtetraspora sp. AC03309. Next base: position 13,878 of record NZ_JADDIL010000029.1, read on the forward strand.
CGCACGCGGCGGACCTGTGGTCGTTCGGCGCCACCCTCTACGCCGCCGTCGAGGGCCGCCCGCCGTACGAGGGGCCGGACGCGGTGGCCGTGCTCGGCGCCGTGCTCACGCGGGAACCGGCCCGGCCGCAGCGCGCCGGAACCCTGTTGCCCGTCATCGAGGGCCTGCTCCGCAAGAACCCCGCCGACCGGATCGGGGCCGCGCAGGTCGCGGACATGCTGGAACGCGTCCTGCAGAGCCACGGAGCGGGGATCACGACGCCCGGGAGCCGGGGCGCGATGCCGACCCCGCAGGACTCCACTCCCGCACAGTTGCTGCCGCCGCTGGACATGCCCTCCGGACCGCTGCCGTCGCGCATCATCGAGACGCCGTCGGGCCCGATCCGCGTTCCGTTCGATCCGATGGCGAGCCCCTCGGGCGGGTACTCCGCCGCGCAGACCTCCGGCGCCCACCGCGTGGACGGCGGCTCCCCGGCCCGGCCGGGCACGACGGACGCCACCGGCGGACACGCCACGCCGACGCGCGACCCGCTCTCGGCGCCTCTCGCTCCCCCCGTACGGCACGGCACGGACGGCGCCTCCGTCCCGTTCGGCTCCGCGCCGCTGTTCGGGTCCGCGCCGCCGTTCGACCCGCTGACCTCCCCGTCGGGATCCACGCACGCGCCGGAACGCAGGGCCGACGCGATGTGGCCCGCTCCCGCCCCCTCCGACCTTCCCGGCCGCCTGGGGCGGGATCCGGGCATCGACCCGGACGACCCCTTCGCGACCGGCCCCGGGCGGGTCAGGAGGCGCGTCGAGGGCGCGCACAGCAAGCCCGAGCCGGACCCGGGCTCCGGGTCGAGGGGTTCCAGGAGCTCCAGGAACTCCACGGGCGCCGACAACTCCGGCGCCGGGAGCAACGGGACCGCCGAAGCCATCGGGAGCGACGGCCGGGGCAGGGGTGCGAGCCGGTCCGGAGGGCGCCGCCGCGCCGAGGGCCAGAAGCCGTCCGGCGAGCGGGGCAGCCGCTCCACCGCGCTGATCGCCGTGGCGGCGGTCGCGGTCATCGGCGTGATCGTCGCGGTCGTCCTCCTGGTGCTTCCCGGCGGCTCCGGCGACCAGGGCGTCCGGTCCGCCGGAGAGCCGAGCTCCGCCCCGGTGAAGGCCGGAGACGCGGGCGGGGAAGGCGGGAAGGACGGCGGCGCCGAGGACGACTTCGTGACGCCCAAGGGGTACCAGACCCTGTCCGGCGGCGGCGTCTCCATCGCCGTGCCGAAGGAGTGGACGGTGGCCTCGAAGTCGGGCGCCACCACGTTCTCCGGCCCCAAGGACAGCGCGCAGACGATCGTGGTCCGCACGATCTCCGACGGCGGTCTGCCCGCGCTCAGGGTGGCGGAGCAGCAGGCCAAGTACGACGACTACACGCAGGTGAACCTGAGCGCGGCCGACTACCGCTGGCCGGCCGCCGACTGGGAGTACACGTACACCGATTCCAGCCAGGTCACCATGCATCGGCTGACCCGCTACCTCGAGGTCGACGACCGGGCGTACTCGATCACCGTCACGTCCCCCGACTACGGTTGGAACGATTCCGCCGCGAGCGTACGCCAGGCGCTTTGGGGCAGCTTCACGCCAGAGTAACGAAATGTCCGTCATGAGCCATGGCAAACTTCACTCATGACGACGACTCCCCTCAAAATCCCCATAGATGTGTCTCATGTGCAGCGGCGCGTGCTGATCGTGCTGTCCGCCGCGCAGACCGTCAGCGGGGCGGGAATCGCCGTCGGCCTGGCCCTCAGCTCCCTGGTCGTGAACCGCCTGTCCGGGTCCACGGTGATCAGCGGGTTCGCCGGTACCGCCACCGTGCTCGGCGCGGCGCTGCTCGCGCTGCCCACCGCCCGCGCCGCCGGGCGCGGCGGGCGGCGGGCCGGGCTGACCCTCGCCTACGCCTGCGCCTTCGTGGGCTCCGTCATCGCCGTCGTGGCGATCGCGCTCGCATCGTGGCAGCTCCTGCTCGCGGGCCTCGTCCTCGTGGGCGGCGGGAGCGCGGGCAACCTGGCCGCGCGCTACTCGGCGACCGATCTCGCCCCACCTGGCCACGCCGCCCGGCATCTCTCCTGGGTGGTCTGGGCCTCCACCGTCGGCACCGTCGCCGGCCCCAACCTGGTCGAGCCCGCCGAGGCGGTGGCCGAGCCGCTGGGCCTGAGCGGCGCCGCCGGGCCGTTCGCGCTCTCGGCGCTCACCTTCGCCGTCACCGCGCTGATCATCAACGTCGGGCTGCGTCCCGACCCGTTCATCCTCGCCCGGCGGATCGCCGAGCCGGTCACGCCGCTCGACCCCGTCACGCCGCTCGACCCCGTCACGCCGCTCGACCCGGCAGCGCCGTCGGAATCGGGCACGGACGCCCCCGCGAGCGGGCCAAGGAGCCGCGTCGCGGCCGCACCGGACCGCGGCGGCCGGACGCTCCGCACCGCCTGGGAGGCGCTCCGTCAGGCGCCGCAGGCGCGCCGGGCGCTGGCCGGCATCGCGATCAGCCACACCGCCATGGTCTCGGTCATGTCGATGACGCCGGTGCATCTCGACCACGAGGGCGCGTCCATCTCGGTCATCGGCATCGTGATCAGCGTGCACATCGCCGGAATGTACGTGCTGTCGCCGGTCGTCGGCTGGCTCGCCGACCGCATCGGCAGGCGGAACGTCATGCTCGTCGGCATGGGCGTGCTGATCTGCGCCGCCCTCCTCGCCGGATCGGCGGGGCACCACGACGTCCCGCAGGTCGGCGCCGGGCTCCTGCTGCTCGGCGTCGGCTGGTCGTGCGGGCTGGTCTCCGGCTCGGCGATGCTGACCGAGGCGGTGCCGATCGAGCGCCGCCCGGCCGTACAGGGCATGTCCGACCTGCTGATGAACGTCTGTGGCGCCACCGGAACGATCCTGGCCGGGGCGATCGTCGGGTTCGCCGGTTACGGCGTCCTGGGGGCGGCCGTCGCCGTGGCCGTCGGGATCTTCGCCGTCTGGATCACCGTCTCCTCCCGGCGCCCCGCCACGGCCCTGTAGGCGGGTCGAGCGGCAATCGAACGGCCAGTGGCGGTGGCGAGGCGCCGGGGGTGGGCACATCCGGCCCGGCCCGGTACGGGGGCTCCGGCCGGGCCGGGCGGCGGCTATTTGGCGTCGGCGTAGCGGCCGACCGCGACGGCCTCCATCGGGAACCGGACCGGCGTCGGGCCGAACAGCAGCCGGGTCGCCTCCTCGGCCGCGCCGGTCACCGCGGCCCGCACCTCACCGGCCAGGTCGAGCGGGCAGTGCACCATGACCTCGTCGTGCTGGAAGAACACCAGCCGGGCCGGGCCGGGCAGCCGACCGCGCAGCACGGCCATGAGCGTCAGCGCCCACTCCGCGGCGGTGGCCTGGACGACGAAGTTGCGGGTGAACCGTCCTCGGTCGCGGGCCGCCCGCGCGCCGTCGGGCCCGGACACCAGCTCCCGCCACCGCGCCGACGGCTGCGGGCAGGTCCGGCCGAGCCACGACCTGACCAGCCGTCCCTCCTCGCCCGCGCGGGCGGCGTCCTCCACGAACGTGTACGCCTGAGGGAAGCGCTGCCGCATCACGGCGAGCAGCTTGGGCGCGTCGCCGCTGGTCCCGCCGTACATCGCGGACAGCATGGCGATCTTGGCGGAGTCGCGCTCGCCGCCGAACGCCTGGGCCAGCGCGGCGTACAGATCGATCTCCCCCGCCGCGCGGGCGAGGCCGCCGTCGCCGGCCATGGCGGCGAGCACCCGGGGTTCGAGCTGGGCGGCGTCGGCGACCACGAGCGTCCATCCGTCGTCGGCGACCACGACGCGGCGCATGACCTTCGGGATCTGCAGCGCGCCGCCGCCGCTGGTCGCCCACCGGCCGGACACGACTCCGGCCACCACGTACTCCGCCCGGAACCGGTTGCCCCGCACCCACTGGTCGGCCCAGACCCAGCCGTGGAAGCTGTACAGCCGGGCCAGCTCCTTGTACGCCAGCAGCGGGGCCACGCCGGGATGCTCGACCGACGCCAGGACACGGGATCTGGTCGACGGGATCGCGATGCCCGCGCCCTTGAACGCCTTGACGATCTGCTGGGGCGAGTCGGGGTTGACGGGGTGCCCGAAGGCCGCGGAGATCTCGTCCGCGAGCGCCTGGAGCTTGGAGGGGCGCATCCCGTGGACCGGGCGGGGGCCGAGCAGCTCGGTCAGCAGCTCGTCGTGCGCGTCCTCGCGCCAGGGCATGCCGTCATGGCCCATTTCGGCCGCGATCAGCGCGCCGGCCGACTCCGCCGCCACCAGCAGGCGGAACCGTCCGGGGTGGGCCGTGCGGACGATCCGGCCGAGCTGGTCGTCGTACGCCTCGGAGAGCAGGTCGATCTCGGCGACGTCCGGCCCGGCCGGGCCCGTGTCCTCCGGCTCGAACAGGCTCGCCTGCGCCGCCTCGGCGAGCTCCGCCCGATCCTCCGGCACCGGCAGTCCGCGCAGCCGCGCGTAGGCCGCCTCGGCCGACCTCGGCTCGCCGTATCGCCCGTCGGCGCCGAGCAGCAGCCCCTCGGTGAGGGTGACGTCGTGGCAACGCGAGAGCCGTACGCCACGGGCGAGCAGTGCGGGATAGATCCGCCGCGCGTCCGCCCAGACCCACCGGGGGCGCGCGGCGGCCTCCAGCTCGCGCACGGCCTCCGCCAGGTCGCCGACCCGCGTCGTGGGACCGCCGACCGGGCGGATCGTCCCGCCGCCGTCCGGATCCGCCGCAATCAGCACCTGCACGAGCCCAGCCTGCCAGGCGCCACTGACATATCGTCGGCGTCCCCGTGCTCCCGGCTCTGCCGCTCCAGAGGCTCGCTGAAGATCTCGGCCATGAGCCACCAATCGGAATCCGACCGGCAATACTTCAAGCGTAAAGTGATCGAATTGCGCAAAGAGTTCAAGCTTGAAGTATGGTGAGTGCGTGGAAGAGGAGCTGGAGCCGCGCTGGCTCGATGGTGACGAGCAGCAGAGCTGGTACGCGTTGGCGCTGCTGCTGAACCAGCTGCCCGCGGCGCTGGACGCGCAGATGCAGCGGGACGCGGGGATCGGCCAGTTCGAGTACATGGTGCTGTCGGCGTTGTCGATGGCGCCGGAGCGGACGATGCGGATGAGCGTGCTGGCCGAGTACGCCGGCGCGACCTTGTCCCGGCTGTCGAACGTGGTCAGCCGGCTGGAGAAGCGCGGCTGGGTCGAGCGGTCGCCCGACCCGTCCAGCCGACGGACGACTCTGGCGACGCTCACCGGCGACGGCTTCGCGGTGGTGGAGCAGGCCGCGCCCCGGCATGTCGCCGAGGTCCGCCGCCTGGTCCTCGATCCGCTGACCAAGGCCCAGCAGCGGCAACTGGGTGTGGTCGCCTCCCGCATCCTGCGGGCGGTCGACCCCGACCGCGGGATCTCCGAAAACTCCTGAGTCCGCGCCCCGGGCGCGGCCCCGCAGGCGTCCGGCGCGCGGACGCCCTCACTGTCACCCGATCGACGAAAGGACTTCCGTCATGCCCACCATCGCCATCGTCGGCGCAGGCCCCGGCCTCGGCGCTTCCCTCGGCAAGGTCTTCGGCGGCCACGGCTTCGACGTCGCGCTGATCTCCCGCAGCAAGGACAGGCTGGACGTCCTCGCGGCCGGACTGGCCGATCGGGGGATCACCGCCGAGGGCTTCCCGGCCGACGTCACCGACACCGCTTCCCTGACCGCCGCGCTGGAGGCCGCCGCCGCCCGGTTCGGCCGGATCGACGTGCTGGAGTTCTCCCCCTACGCCGGACTGGTCCAGGTCAACCCGGCCGAGGTCACCCTCGACAACCTCCAGCCCGCCATCCAGGAGATCCTCTACGGCGCCGTCACGGCCACCCGGGCCGTCCTGCCCGCCATGCTCGAAGCCGGCTCCGGGACGCTCCTCTACACCACCGGCGGTGGAGCGATCGCCCCTTACCCGTTCCTCGCCACCCTCAACGCCGCGCAGGCCGCTCTGCGCAACTGGGCCCACAACCTCCACAACACTCTCGCCGACCAGGGCATCCACGCCGCAACAGTCGCCGTCAACGCCATGATCACCGACAACGCGCCCGAGGGCTTCCCGGCCATCGCCCCCGACGACCTGGCCCAGACCTACTGGGACCTCCACACCCGGCGAGACCAGGCCGAACTCGTCCTCTAGGCGACGGTCCTGGCCAGGGGGATCTCGACCTCGTCCTCCAGCGGCGGGTCGATCTCCTGGGCGAGGCAACCGGTCGCGGCGAGGCAGCGGATCCGCAGCACGTCCCCGGTGACCGACACGTGCAGGAAGCTCTTGAAGAACGGCGGGGTGTCCCAGTCGGACAGCTCGGAGATCCACCGGTGGAACACCCGGCCCACCGGCAGGTGGAAGGGCATCGGCCAGCCGCCGAGCAGCCGCGCCGCCCACTTCATCCTCGCGGTGATCCGCACGGGCGCCGTCCGGACCCGCCCGCCGCCACCGCCCACGACGCCGCCCACGCCGTCCCCGCCGCCACCGCTCCCGGCCGTGTCCGGTGGCGGGGACGTCCCGTCGGGATCGGCGGCGATCGAGCGCGGCGGCACGTTGCCGACGTGCCGCGACATGAGGGCGAGACCCTCGTCCGGAGTGAGGCACAGCCAGCGCATCCGCAGCCGCCTGCTGTAGAGCAGGCTGTAGAACGACAGCGAGTCTCCGCGCAGCGGATAGCACTTGAAGTCGTCCTCGTGGACGCCGCCGACGTCGACCCGGGGGATGGTGTGGGTGGCGTGCATGAACGCGCCCCCGCCGCCCGAGACGATGTACTGGATGACCCGGTCGCCGACCCTGACCGGGAAGCGCTGGTAGTTGTGGACGTCGCCGCCGATCGCCGCGACATAGTTGTGCGCCGGGTCGCGGACGATGTCGTCCACCGTTCCCCCGCCCTCGATGTCGCAGGGGTGGTGGTCGTTGCGCACGTAGATCGGCTTGCCGGTGATCAGGATCTTGGGCCGGGGATCGGCGGAGATCCGGCGCAGCCACTCCCCCTGCTCGCGGTCGATGTCGCCGCGGATCCCCGTGTCGATGCCGACGACGAGAAGCCGTCCGAGGTCGAGCACCCAGTACGGCGCGGGCATGGTCGCCCGCTGCCCCGGCGCGGAGCGCATCCGGCGTGCCGTGGCCAGCGCCTCCTCGTCGATCTTCGCGGGCTTCTTCCACAGCAGGCCGCGCAGCCCCGACGGGGAGAGGCGGAACCCCTGCTCCCTCACCTCCAGGGGCTGCGCCTCGCAGAAGACCCGCATGAAACCGCCGAGCCCGTCGTACCAGTCGTGGTTGCCCGGCACCGCGTAGATCGGCGCCCGGTAGTCCTGGTACGGCCGGTAGAACTTGTCGCGGTACTCGTTGCCCGACCCGGTCGGGTAGATGACGTCGCTGGCGATGACCGCGAACGAGGTCCCCTCACCGGCCTTGAGCAGGCCCGGAACTACGGCGTACTGGGAGGCGTCACCCTCGCCCGTGTCGCCGAGCACGAGGAACGTGAAGTCCTCCCCCACCTCACGAAATATCCGGAAATCCGGGTCGACGCCGCGTTCCCGCTGGGCCTCCACCCAGCGGCGGCGGACCTCGGCGGAGGGATCGCCGAAGAGTTGCGCCAGGATCTCGTTGCGCGACCGCCAGAGGGTCCCCGGCCTCAGCCAGGTGAAGGTCGCCCGGTTCGGCCGCAGGCGCTGGAAGGTGCCGACCTGCTGGCAGTTCCAGCCCGCCCCGGCCTCCGAGACGCGTGATGACTGCGGCGCGCCCCGCGCGGGACGCGCATCCGCGCCCGCGTTCACATCCGCGTTCACATCGGCGTGCACATCGGCCATGACCCCATCTTTGCCTGATCATGACCGGCGCCGCTATGGGATCAACACTCCCGGGTTGAGTATCCCCGCCGGGTCGAGCCGCTCCTTGACCCCGCGGAGGACGGATACGCCCAGATCGCCGATCTCCAGCGCGAACGCGTCCCGATGGTCGCGGCCGACGCCGTGGTGGTGGGAGATGGTCCCCCCGGCCAGGCCGATCGCGTCGTTGACCGCGCGCTTGGCCGACTCCCACTGGCCGACCGGGTCCTCCGACTGCGCGGTCACCACGGTGAAGTACAGCGAGGCCCCTGTGGCGTACACATGCGAGACGTGGCACATGACCAGCGGGGAGCCCAGGGAGGCCGTGAGCGCCTGCCGTACGGCCTCGTAGAGGCGCGGCAGACCCGACCAGAAGCAGGCGGTCTCCAGCGTCTCCACGGTCGCCCCCGCGGCGAGCAGCGAGTCGCGCAGATAGGGCGCGGAGTAGCGCCCGTGGGCCCACTTCTCCCCCGGCTCGGGCCCGAGGGGCACGCCGCCCATCTCCGACAGCGTCGCCGCGGTGCGCTCGCGGCGGTACGCGACGTCGCCGGGCGTGCCCTCGTACCCGGCGATCACCAGGCAGCCGGGCTCGGCGGTGAGCGTGCCGAGCTCCTCCGGCCTGGCCAGGCCCACCATGGTCTCGGTCTCGTCGGACAGCCGCAGCACCGTCGGCGCCGGGCCCTCCTGCGCCACCCCGCGCAGCGCGGCGACCCCGGCGGGGAACGCCGCGAACCGCCACCCCTCGTACATCCGGACCGCGGGCGCGGGCCGTACGCGGAGGCGGAGCGAGGTGATCACACCGAAGGCCCCCTCGGATCCGAGGATCAGCTGGCGCAGATCCGGTCCGGCGGCGGACTTGGGGGCGCGGCCGAGATCCAGCGTGCCGCGCGGCGTCGCCACCGTCATGCCGACCACCAGATCGTCGAAGCGGCCGTATCCCGCCGACGCCTGGCCGCTCGACCCGGCCGCCGCGAACCCGCCCAGCGTCGCGTACTCGAAGGACTGCGGGAAGTGCCCCAGGGTGTACCCGCGCGCCGCCAGCAACTGCTCGGCCTGCGGCGCGCGCAGTCCCGGCTCCAGCTCCGCGACCATGGACTCGGCGTCGATCGAGACGAGCCGGTTGAGCCGCGCCACATCGAGCGCCACGACGCCCGCGAACCCCTTGCGCGCGGCGACCAGGCCGCCCACGACGGACGTTCCGCCGCCGAAGGGCACGACCGCGACGCGGTGCTCCGCGCAGATCCGCAGCACCTCGGCGACCTCCGCGTGCGAGCCTGGCAGCACGACCGCGTCCGGCGCGTCGGCACCGTCGCCCGCGCGCATCCGCAGCAGGTCGGGGGTGGACTTGCCGCGTGTGTGCCTGATCCGCGCGTCGTCGTCGAACCGCACGTGCTCGCCGCCGACCATCGAGGAGAGCGTGCTCAGCACCAGCGGGGACAGCGCCGAGGCGGGCAACCGCACCTCGCCGAACGTCGCGGCGGGCCGCTCGGGCGCCCGGACGCCCAGCAGGTCGGCGAGCAGCCGTCGTACGGGCGGAGGCAGCTCGGCGGCCTTGGCGGGATCTCCCCATCCAGACCAGAGCATCGGCTCCACGGGAGTCTGCGGTGGTTCCACGGCGTCACCTCTGAGACTAGGTTACTCAACAGTAATGGATGAGGAATTAGGGGTTTATGTGGACTCCTCCCTGAACACCGGGCGGCGCGCCCGGGAACTCGCCGAGATCCGGGACATCGTGGTGGACGTGCTGGTCGTGGGGCTCGGCGCCACGGGTGCCGGAGCCGCTCTCGACGCCGCCTCGCGCGGCCTGTCCGTCGCGGCGATCGACGCCCACGACCTGGCCTTCGGCACCTCTCGCTGGAGCTCCAAGCTCATCCATGGCGGGCTCCGCTACCTGGCCAAGGGACAGGTCGGGGTGGCCCGCGAGAGCGCCGTCGAGCGGGGCGTGCTGCTCCGGCACACCGCGCCCCACCTGGTGCGGGCGCAGCCGTACCTGCTGCCGCTGACGCCGTCGGTTTCTCCGGGGCAGGCCCGCCTCGTGATGACCGGGTACCGCCTCGGGGACGGGCTGCGCGCGGCCGCGCGAACCCCGCGGCACCTGCTCCCCGGGCCGTCGCGGCTGTCGGCGAAGCGGGCGCTCACGCTGGCGCCCGCCCTGCACGAGCGTGGCCTGCGCGGTGCGCTGCTCTCCTGGGACGGCCGGGTCGTGGACGACGCCCGGCTGGTGGTCGCCATCGCCCGCACCGCCGCCGCCCACGGTGCCCGGATCCTCACCAGGTGCCGGGCCCTGTCGCTCGCCCGCGACGGAGCCCAGGTCCGCGACGAGATGACCGGCGCCGAGTTCGGCGTCAGGGCCAGGGCGGTGATCAACGCGACGGGCGTGTGGGCCGGGCAGCTCTCCCCCTCGGTACGGCTCCGCCCGTCGCGCGGGACCCATCTCGTGCTCCGTCCCGGCTCCCTCCACGGCCTGCGAACCGGGATGCACGTCCCGATCCCCGGCGAGAGCAACCGGTTCGCGCTCGTCCTCCCGCAGGCCGACGGACGGATCTACGTGGGCCTCACGGACGAGCCGGTGGACGGGCCCCTGCCCGACGTCCCGGAGGCGCCCGAGAGCGACGTCTCGTTCCTCCTGGACGTCCTGGGGACCGTCCTGCGCGAACCGGTACGGCGGGCCGACGTGGCCGGCGCCTTCGCCGGGCTGCGACCGCTTCTCGACGGCCCCGCACCGACGCACGGCCCCGAACGGCCCCGAACGGGCGGGGAGGCCGGGGCCGGCACGGCCGACCTGTCCCGCAGGCACGCGGTGGTCACCTCGCCCGACGGGATCGTCACCGTCGTCGGCGGCAAGCTCACGACGTACCGCCGGATGGCCGAGGACGCGGTCGACGCGGCCTGCCCCACCGCTTCGCCCAGCCGTACGGCGCGGCTGCCCCTGGTGGGCGCCGGGTCGGCGTTCGAGGGAGGCCGGGAACACTCCCCCATCGCCGGACGCGCGCCCGGCGCGTCGCCGCCACGCCACGACCCGCCCGCACGGCTGGTCGAGCGATACGGCGGGGAGGCGCGGGCCGTACAGGACCTGGCGCTGGCGGACCCGGCACTGGCCGAGACGGTCGCGGCCGGGATCACGCTCGCCGAGTTGGTCTGGGCGGTGCGCCACGAGGGAGCCCTGGACGTGGACGACCTGCTCGATCGGCGGACCAGGATCGGCCTGATCCCCGAGGACCGCGCCGCCGCCCTTCCCGCCGCCGAGGCGGCGCTCGCCCTCGGCCGCTGACCCCGACCGCCGACCTCCGCCGACCGACCGCGCGGATCCACCCGAATCCGGACACCGCGCGTCAGGGCGGTGACGGAGCGCGACAGCGAGCGAAGTGTGACGCGAATCTCTGTTCCCGCCGGTTGACCGGAGACCGATGGGGAGTTGTGGCCCCCGCGCGCTGAGTCCCGGACCTCTCTCGATAAGGTTAGTCTTACCTAATTCTGCTGGGCCGGCCCCGGAGCTCCGGGGCGCCCACGGGGGCGGGACGAGACGAAGAGGAGGGCGGACCGGCATGTCCAAAGGGTGCGGGCACCTCGCCGCGCTGCACACGGGCGAGGCTCCCATCCTCGCCAGCGCGACGGTCGGCGCCCGGTTCTGGCTGCTCATCGAGCATTCCGGCCCCTGGGCGGCCTACCTCGACGAGTGCCGGCTTCCCGACGACGTGCACGCCCTGATCGACCGGGCCACCTCGCTCGGCATCCGACCGCAGCTGATCCGCCGCACCGGGCGGCGTCCGGCCCAGGGCGGCCCGCTGCACGTGTTCGTCGCCTCGTCGGCGGGAGCGCGGCCGTGGCTCGCGGAAGGCTTCTTCGAGACCTCCAACGATCTTGACCTGGGCTCACTCGTGCACGGAGTGGTTCCGGAGTCCTGCATACTGGTGAACGAGCCGGTGTTTCTGGTGTGCACCCACGCCAAGCGCAACGCGTGTTGTGCCCGTTTCGGGCTCCCGCTCGCGCGGTCTCTCGACGAGAAGCTGCCGGGCCAGGTGTGGGAAACCACTCATGTAGGCGGCGATCGATACGCCGCTAACCTCGTATGCTTGCCACACGGGCTTTACTACGGCAGCATGTCTCAGGCTGCTGCGATCGCGGCGGCAAACGCGTACCGGCGCGGCGAGGTCGTCCTCGACCGTTACCGGGGGCGCGCGGGTCTCCCTGAGCCACTGCAAGCCGCCGAGCATTTCGTCCGCGCACATACGGGCGAGCTCTCGGTCGGCGGGGTGGCCGTGGAATCCTCCCGGTCGGAATCGGAAGACGACGCCACCGTGTGCATCGTGCAGTGCACGAGGCCAGGTGGTCTGTCGCGGTTTCGGGTAGTGGTCGAACCTGCGGTGTTCGCGGCACCGTGCGGTACGGCCTGCACCGAAGAGATCTCGACCTACAGGTTGACGGAGCTGAGCCAGCTCACTCCGGTACCGGCCTGAGGCTCTGCGAAGAGCCGGGAACACCACGGCTGATCCCGGCGTTGGACCCAGGGACGCCACAAGCGCCCGATGCGGCACAAACACTGAAATACCTCTCACCAAAGGTGGTTTCTCATGTCTCAGGTACGTCGGCAGCTCGCCCGCCCGCGCCCCAGCTGGGGTTGGCAGGATGATGCCGCGTGCCGGGGAGAGGACCTTGTGCTGTTCTTCGGCCCTGACGGCGAGCGTCAGCCGGAGCGCGACATCCGCGAGCGCAAGGCCAAGGCCATCTGCGCACAGTGCCCCGTACGTGCCGAGTGCCTCGACTACGCCCTTTCCCGTCCTGAGAAGTACGGCACCTGGGGCGGGCTGAACGAGGACGAGCGCGCCTCCGAGCGTCGCCGCCGGATGCGGCGCGCCGCGAGCGCCGGCATCAGCGCAGTCGCCTGAGCCGTCTGAACGCCAAACTCAAACGTCTCCCCCCGACACGCGTCACACGAGACCGCTGGGTCGTTCCACCCGCCGATACCCCAACACGGCGGGCGGAACGCCCAGCGGTTTCGTCTGTTCACCCTCCGGCATGGCCGAGCCGGCCGGGGCATGTGTCACGCCCCGGACCGCCCGTCACGCACCGATCATGATCACGGGCGGGACCTGCCCTGCTTCCGCATCTCCTTGTGGATGATCTTCCACTTGCGGGTCTCCTCGCTCCGGAGGCGCGCGTCGCTGCGCCGGGCCATCCAGGCCGCCTCACGTTGCAGCTTGAACCAGCTCTCCAGCCGCCGCTCGGGCAGCTCGCCCGACTCGAGCGCCGCCTGTACGGCACAGCCGGGCTCACCGTCGTGCGAGCAGTCACCGAAGCGGCAGTTCGCGGCGAGCTCCTCGATGTCCGAGAAGACCAGGTCCACGCCGTCGCTCATGTCGTACAGGCCCACCCGGCGGATGCCGGGCGTATCGATGATCAGCCCGCCTCCGGGCAGCGGGATCAGCTCGCGATGGACGGTGGTGTGCCGTCCCCGGCCGTCCGCCGCGCGTACCTGCTGGGTGTCCATGACGGTCTCCCCCGCGAGCGCGTTGACCAGGGTGGATTTCCCGGCACCCGAAGGGCCGAGGATGACGGCGGTCTTCGAGCCGTCGAGGTAGGCCCGTACGAGATCGACCCCCTCGCCGGTCATCGAACACACCGCGTGCACGTCCACCCCGGGGGCCGCGGCCTCGACGTCGGCGAGCAGGTCACCGAGCCCCTGCTCGAACAGGTCGGCCTTGGTGACGATCACCACGGGCCGCCCGCCGCTCTCCCAGGCGAGCGCCACAAGGCGCTCGATCCGGCCGAGGTCGGCGAAGTCGGTGGAATGCATCGACGGCTCGGCCACGAACACGATGTCGACGTTGGCGGCGAGGATCTGGCCCTGCCCGTCACCGGACAGACCGCCGCGCGAGTCCCTGCTGACGCCGCCGCGGACGAAGGCCGACGTTCTGGGCAGCACGGCGTCCAGCTCGTAGCGGCCCTCGGGCAGGCGGTCGAGCACGACCCAGTCGCCCACGCAGGGGAGGGCGATGGGGTCGTCGGCGGCGGCCCGGCGGACCCGGGCGCTGTATCGCGCCTGGAACTGCCCGTCGGCCGCGATGACCTCGGCGGCGCCCCTGTCGACCCGGGCGACGCGGGCGGGAACGGTACCCGCGGGAAGCGAAAGCGAGTCGTTCCAGCCGAGAAGAGAAAGATCGATGGAACCGGAGAAGGAACCAGAAATCGAATCGGAGAACAACGGGGTGACACCCTTCGGAAAGCGGGTGCCCAGCGATGATCCAGGTCGTGTTCCGGAGACCGGCCCTGCTGCGCGCGGGCGGTGGCGAAACAGTGCCTAGACGGGCACCCGAGAGTTGGTGGACGGCAGGGTCGTCAGAAAGGCCCGCATAGTCCTCACCTCCCGAAGTGATGGCCGCGTCCGAAAGGCGGCGTCGAGGAAGAACCCTAGCGCAGTCCCGGCACTCCGCCGCAACGGGTTTTCCGGGCCCCGGTGCCGCGGCATGCCCCGGAAACGCGCCGTGAGACGCCACGGAGATCTCGCCCCGGAACGCGGCGTGGCCACGCCCTCCGAGAGGACGTGGCCACGCGCGCGCGAACGGGAAGGGGTTCAGGAGAGGCCGGGCGCGGGGAACTTCGCCGTCAGCTCGCTGACCTCGTTGTGGACCCGGGCGATGACGTCCTCGGCGTCGCCCTTGGCGACCGCGGTGACGACCTCGTCCATCCAGGCGCCGATCTGGCGCATCTCCGCCTCGCCCATGCCGCGCGAGGTGACCGAGGGGGTGCCGATCCGGATGCCCGACGGGTCGAACGGCTTGCGCGGGTCGAACGGGACGGTGTTGTAGTTGGTCTCCAGGCCCGCCCGGTCGAGCGCCTGGGCCGCCGGCTTGCCGCCGACTCCCTTGGGCGTCAGGTCCATCAGGATGAGGTGGTTGTCGGTGCCGCCGGAGACGAGGTCGAAGCCCCGGGAGGACAGCTCCTCGGCGAGCGCCTTGGCGTTCTTCACGACCTGCGCGGCGTACGCCTTGAACTCCGGCTGGGACGCCTCGCGCAGGGCGACGGCGATGGCGGCGGTCGTGTGGTTGTGCGGGCCGCCCTGCAGGCCGGGGAAGACCGCCTTGTTCAGCGCGGTCGCGTGCTCGTCGGCGGTGGCCATCAGCATGGCTCCGCGCGGGCCGCGCAGCGTCTTGTGCGTGGTCGTGGAGATGACGTCGGCGTGCCCGACCGGTGACGGGTGCGCGCCACCGGCGATGAGACCGGCGATGTGCGCGATGTCGGCGGCGAGGATCGCGTCCACCTCGCGGGCGATCTCGGCGAACGCCGGGAAGTCGATGGTGCGCGGGATCGCGGTGCCGCCACAGAAGATCAGCTTGGGCCGGTGCTCCAGCGCGAGGGCGCGGACCTCGTCCATGTCGATGCGGCCCGTGTCCTTGCGCACGCCGTAGCGGACGGCGTTGAACCACTTGCCGGTGGCGGAGACGGACCAGCCGTGCGTGAGGTGGCCGCCGAAGGGCAGGCCCATGCCGAGCACGGTGTCGCCGGGCTTCAGGAACGCCATGTAGATCGCGAGGTTGGCCGGGGAGCCGGAGTACGGCTGGACGTTGGCGTGGTTCACGCCGAACACGGCCTTGGCCCGCTCGATGGCGATGGTCTCGATCTGGTCGATGACCTGCTGGCCCTCGTAGTAGCGCTTGCCGGGATACCCCTCGGAGTACTTGTTCGTCAGAACGGTCCCGGTGGCCTCGAGCACGGCCTTGGAGACATAGTTCTCCGACGCGATGAGCTTGACGGTGTCGGCCTGCCGCCGCTCCTCCGCCCTGATGAGCTCGGCGATCTCGGGATCGACGGCGTTCAGCGAGTTCTCAGCCATTGGCGCCTTTCCTTGTCAACGTCGACAGCCGCGGGACCCAGGCGCACGGCCTCCGCACGTTCGCTCCCCGGTGGTAAACCCACCTAGCACGTGCCCGAGGGCACGTCAGCGCCAGTCGCGACGCCTCCTACCCTATCCGAGCCTCGCGTACGGACACACGCCCGCGCTGCCGGGAACGCCGTGGCGCCCGCCGCCAGACGGGTGACCTGCCGGGATCACTGCTGGCGGCGGGCCGTACCGGCCAGGGGCCACATGCGGTCCACCTCGGCGTTGAGTGTCGCGCCGATGAGCACGGCGAGCGCCGTGATGTAGAGCCAGAGCAGGACGGCGATCGGGGCCGCGAGCGAGCCGTAGATCGACAGCGGCGTGAACCAGGCGGCGAGCACCTCGCGCAGGACGGCGCCGCACGCGATCCAGATGATGAGCGCGAGCACGGCCCCGGGGAGCTCGCGCCACCAGCGGGTCCGCATCGGGACGCTGACGTGGTAGAGCAACGTGAGCATGAAAACGGAGCCGACGATCACCACGGGCCAGTAGAACACCGTGACGAGCACGCTGTAGCTCGACAGGGCTCCCGCGAGCAGCGTGGGACCGATGACGAGCACCGGCATGACGATCAGGCCGATCAGCAGCGCGGCCAGATAGAGCCCGAAGGACATGACCCGGGTCCGGATGATCCCCCGGGTCTCCCCCAGTCCGTACGCGATGGAGATCAGGTCCACGTACACGAAGAGGGCCCGGGATCCGGACCACAGCGAGAGCAGGAACCCCACCGAGATGAGCGAGACCTGCCCCCCGCTCAGCACGTCGTTGAGCAGCGGCTGGACGACGCGGTCCACGGTGTTGCCGGTGAACAGCAGCTCGGCCTGATCGATCACCCACTGCTTGATCCGCAGGATGGTCTGGTCGCCGAGCAGTCCGCTCAGGTGGCCCATCACACCGAGCAGTCCGAGCACGAACGGCGGCAGCGAGAGGAGCGCGAAGAAGGCCGCCTCACCGGCGAGCCCGGTGACGCGGTAGTTGACGCCGGCCATCGTGGTCGACTTGGCCAGGGCCCAGGCGCTCGATCCCCGGACCCAGTCCATGCGGGCCCGGGCGCGCGCCATTCCCCGGCGCGAGTCGTGTCTCGGCCGGTGGGTGGGCGCGTCCGCGGACGTCATGGCATCTAACCGTATTCGCACAGACGGGGTGTCATGACACCGATGAATGAACCAACGACTACCCGTTACCGTGCCGGATAGTACGGATTGTCCGCATCCACGATACGGGCGCCGAGCGGCAGAAGCGATACGGGAATCATCTTGAGATTGGCGATACCGAGCGGGATGCCGATGATCGACACGAACAGCGGGATCGCGGTGACGATGTGCCCGATCGCCAGCCAGAGCCCGGCGAAGACCAGCCAGATGACGTTCCCGATCGCCGTCAGGACGCCCGACTCGGGATCCCGGACCACGGTGCGCCCGAAGGGCCACAGCGCGTACGCGGCGATCCTGAACGACGCGATTCCGAACGGGATGGTAATGATCAGGATGCAGCAGACGATCCCGGCGACCACATAGCCGAGGGCGAGCCACACGCCGGCGAAGACCAGCCAGATGACGTTCAGCAGAGTCCGCATAACTCAATGATGGCTCACGCTATCTCCCTGTATGCCGGACTTGTCGATCTTTCTGTACGCCTGGCTCATCGCACGCCCGACCCACGCTCCGCTCCGAGCCTCATCGCCCCGAGCCTCATCGCCCCGAGCCTCATCGCCCCGAGCCTCATCGCCCCGAGCCTCATCATCCCGTGCCTCATCGCCCCGCTCCGGGCGCGCGTCCCTTGCCCGGCGGCCCGGCGAAGGCCTGGGCGACGGCCATCCAGGCGCGCGCGGTCCCGCCCGCCACGGTCAGGGACGTGTCGGCGACATGACACCGCTGCGTGACGACCAGGCAGAAGTCGGCGACCGAGCCGCGCACGACGTCCGGAACGCCGGCGGGCCCGGAGACCCACCAGGTGCCGTCCGGCATGGCGAGCTCCACCCTGACCGGCTCCGCGGGCACCGGCAGCCCCCTGACCGCGAAGCCGTACGGCAGGGCGCGCACGCCGAGCGTCGCCACGTGGCGCAGCCGCATGCTCGGCGCGCGGGTGATCCCGAGCGCGTCCGCCACGTCCTGGCCGTGCGCCCACGTCTCCATCAGCCGCGCGGTGGTGAACGAGGCGGGCGACATGTCGGGGCCGTACCACGGGAGCCGCGAGCCGGGATCGACCGTGGCCAGCGCCTCGATCATCCGGGCCCGCGCCGTACGGAACCAGTCCAGGACCTGCGACGGAGCCAGCCCGCGTGCGGCCGCGGTGAGGTCGTCCACGGCGGCCTCTCCCCTAGCCATCAGGGCCGCGCGGGCGGCCCGGAACCCCTCCGGGTCGGTCACGGCGGATGTGGCGGCGTCGTCGAACCAGGCCAGGTGGCTGATCTGGTCGCGGACGTCCCAGCCCTCCGCGGGAGTGGGCAGCTCCCAGCCGGGAAGGTCCAGAGCACGCACCATCGCGTGCAACTCCGCTGTCTCGGCGCGTAGGTCGGCGATCAGTTCGGACATCAGCTCGGACTTGGAAACGGCCACGGCACCCTCCTGTGACGGCGAGCGTAACCGAATATTCTTCTACCGGGAACAGTGGACGATCATGATCTGCGACTCCTGCAAGGATCGGCGGCACGACGAGTGCCGCGGTGGTTCGTGGTGCGACTGCCAGCACCACGAACCACAGGACGAGACCGGCGCGAACGAGCCGGCGCAGAACTGGATCAGCCAGGGCTGACCCGGCCGCGCCGCCCGTGTCTCCATCCGTGTCTCCATCCGTGTCTCCATCCGCTTCGCCGTCCACATCGTGAAACCGAACTTGGACATCAGGGATGCCACAGGTATCGTTTGGGACATGCCAGCGGACCCGTTGCTCGTCGTGCGACGCCACGTCGACCTTCTGCGTGTCCGCAGCGCCATCTGTATCGACGCCCGTTGACCGTCGCCCACCTTTTCTGACATTGGGCGCGTGACCAGGCGTCTTTTTCGTGTTCGCCCCCGTACTCGACGATGAGGCGGGAGGCCGCCTGAGGCACGCGTTCGGGGTCACGTCTGTGACCCTTCGCCCGGATTTTCGACCGTTTCGGATCCTTCGGATTAAGGACGCCCTCATGAGCACCCCGGCCCGCCCGGCGAACCGCCACCACAAGCGCCCGCGCGGCGAAGGCCAGTGGGCTCTCGGTTACCGTGAGCCGCTGAACAAGAACGAGGAGAACAAGAAGGCCGACGACGGGCTCAACGTCCGTCAGCGGATCATCGACATCTACTCGAAGGGCGGGTTCGACTCGATCGATCCGGCCGACCTGCGCGGCCGGATGCGCTGGTACGGGCTGTACACCCAGCGCAAGCCCGGGATCGACGGCGGCAAGACGGCGATCCTGGAGCCGGAGGAGCTCGACGACCGCTACTTCATGCTCCGCGTGCGCATCGACGGCGGCCAGCTCGACCTGAAGCAGCTTCGGGTGATCGCCGACATCTCCAACGAGTACGCCAGGGGCACGGCCGACATCACCGACCGGCAGAACATCCAGCTCCACTGGATCGAGATCGAGTCGGTCCCGGACATCTGGAACCGGCTGGAGGCCGTGGGCCTGTCCACCACCGAGGCGTGTGGCGACACCCCGCGCGTCGTCATGGGTTGCCCCCTCGCCGGGATCGACGCCGCCGAGGTGATCGACGGCACCGCCCAGATCGCCGACATCACCAGCCGCTATGTCGGAGACAAGGCGTTCTCCAACCTGCCGCGCAAGTTCAAGTCCGCCGTCAGCGGGTGCTCCGCGCACTGCACCGTCCACGAGATCAACGACATCGCGTTCGTCGGCGTGACCCACGAGGGCGAGCAGGGCTTCGACGTGTGGGTCGGCGGCGGGCTGTCCACCAACCCCATGTTCGCCAAGCGGCTCGGCGCCTTCGTCCGGCCCGAGCAGGTGCACGAGGTGTGGGCCGGGGTCTGCGGCATCTTCCGCGACTACGGCTACCGCCGGCTGCGCCACCGGGCGCGGATCAAGTTCCTGATCAACGACTGGGGCGCGGAGAAGTTCCGCGAGATCCTGGAGACCGAGTACCTCGGCTACCGGCTCGCCGACGGACCGGCCCCCGAGGAGCCGCGCGGCGGACGCCGCGACCACGTCGGCGTCTTCCCGCAGAAGGACGGCAACTTCTACGTCGGGTTCGCCCCCAGGGTCGGCCGGGTCGACGGCGACACGCTGCACCGGATCGCCGACATCGCCGAGCGGCACGGCTCCGGCCGGGTCCGCACCACGGTCGAGCAGAAGATGGTCATCCTGGACGTGGCGCCCGACCAGGTGGACTCGATCGTCGCCGAGCTGGAGGCCATCGACCTCCGCGTCAACCCCTCCTCGTTCCGCCGCCAGACGATGGCCTGCACCGGCATCGAGTACTGCAAGCTCGCCATCGTCGAGACCAAGGCGACGGCGGTGAAGCTGATCGACGAGCTGGAGACCCGGCTGCCCGGCTTCACCGAGCCGCTGACGATCAACGTCAACGGCTGCCCGAACTCCTGCGCCCGCATCCAGGTCGCCGACATCGGCCTCAAGGGGCAACTCGTCGTGAACGACCAGGGCGAGCAGGTCGAGGGCTTCCAGGTCCACCTGGGCGGCTCGATCGGGGTCAACCCGAACTTCGGCCGCAAGGTCCGCGGCCTGAAGGCCACCGCCGAGGAACTCCCCGACTACGTCGAGCGCGTCGTACGGAACTTCGACAAGCAGAAGAACGAGGGCGAGACGTTCTCCGAGTGGGTCCAGCGGGCCGACGAGGCGGACCTCAAGTGACGGCCGGCACGGGGCGGAGCCGGTCGTGAGCGAGCGCGCGGCCCCCTACTACTGCCCTTATTGCGGTGACGAGGACCTCGAACCGTACGCCTCCGAAGAGGAGAGCTACGGCTGGTACTGCCGCTCCTGTTCCCGCGCGTTCCGGGTGAAGTTCCTGGGCATCGGCGTACGGCACAGCTAGCCCCCTCCGAAGTACGACGTTTGAGGAGTAGTCATGACCCTGGTGGAGATAGAGGCCGGTCTGGAACGCCAGCGTGGCGTGCTCGACCTGCAGAGCATCGTCGAGTCAGCCGCCCGGTTCCTTGAGGACGCGCCCGCCCGCGAGATCATCCGGTGGGCGGCGGCCACGTTCGGCGACCGCCTCTGTCTCACCTCCTCGATGAGCGACGCGCTGCTGATCGATCTGGTGAGCCGGGTCAAGCCCGGCGTGGACGTGCTGTTCATCGACACCGGCTACCACTTCGCGGAGACCATCGGCACGCGTGACGCGGTCCAGGCGGTCTACAAGGTCAACGTGATCAACGTGACGCCGTCCCGCACGGTGGCGGAGCAGGACCGCGACCTCGGGCCCCGGCTGCATGGGCGCAACCCCGACCTGTGCTGCTACCTGCGCAAGGTGGAGCCGCTCAATCGCGCGCTCGAGCCGTACCTCGCCTGGGTGTCGGGCATCCGGCGCGACGAGTCGCCCACCCGGGCGGACACGAAGGTCGTCGAGTGGGACGCCAAGCGCCAGATGGTCAAGATCAACCCGATCGCGCGGTGGACCCAGGAGGAGGTCGACAACTACATCGCCGACAACGGGGTCCTGATCAACCCGCTGCACTATGACGACTACCCCTCGATCGGCTGCGCGCCCTGCACCCGGCGGGTCGCTCCCGGCGAGGATCCGCGCAGCGGCCGGTGGGCCGGACTCGGCAAGATCGAGTGCGGCATCCACCTCTGATCCTTGGCCGGCGATCTCGCCGGGGTTTCCCCTCGGTTGGGATTGCCGGTGCCCGCACCGCGCGTGACCGTACGCGGGCATCCCGTTGACCCGGCCACGAGAAGTCCCGAAGCGTCCGCCCCGGTAGCCCGAAAGTCCTGAGAGTCCATCCGTGAACCAGCATCCGACCGGCCCACCGCTGATCGCCGTGGCGCACGGGTCCCGTGACCCGCGCGCCGCCACGGCGGTCGAGGCGCTGCTCGACGCGGTACGGCTGGCGCGACCGGACCTGGACGTGCGGACCGCCTATCTGGATCACGCGCCGCCGACGCTGGGGCGGGCCCTGTCCGGGCTGGACGAGGCCGTGGTGCTGCCGCTGCTGCTCACCGCGGCCTACCACAGCCGGGTGGACATCCCGGCCGCGCTGCGCGAGGCGACCGCGCGCCGGCCTCGGCTGCGGGTCCACCTCGGGCCGACCTTGGGACCGCACCCGCTGCTCGTCACCGCCCTGGAACGCCGCCTGGAGGAAGCCGGAGTGGAGGCCGGCGATCCCGAGACGGCCGTCGTGCTGGTCTCCGCCGGTTCGAGCGACGCACGGGCCAACGCGGTCGTGGCGCGCGTGGCGCGCTCCTGGGCCCGTCGGCGGTCGTGGTGGTCGGTGACCCCCGCCTACGCCTCCGCCGCCGCTCCCGCGCCCGCGGACGAGGTCGTACGGCTGTCGCGCGCCGGGGCTCCCCGGGTGGTCGTCGCCCCCTACCTGCTGGCCCCCGGCCATTTCGCCGACAAGGTCCGCCGGGACACGCTGGCGGCCGGGGCCCACCGGGTCGCCGACGTCCTCGGCCCCGCTCCCGAACTCGTCACGCTGCTCCTCGACCGCTACGCGCAGGCCGTACAGCAGCCGGAACCCGCCGCGACCGCCTAGAACCACCCAGAGCGATATTCCGACTACCCATCGTGTCGTTTCGGCCACGAAGCAGGGTGCGCGGCTCTGCGGTGACCTCGTGAAACGCATGATGGAAGCTATGGAGCGCATCGGAGTCACGGAGTTCGCCGATCACGCCGCGGACTGCCTCGACAAGGCCCTGGCGGGCGAGACCATCGAGGTGATCAAGGACGGCCGCACCGTCGCGCGGCTGGTTCCCGTACCCGGGCCGACCGCGATCCTCGACGACTGGGTCGCCCAAGGCCGGGCCACCCCGGCGACACGCCGGTTCAGCGACGTGGTCGCCGAGATGGACACCGAACCGTACGACGACGTCAACGCCGCGGAGGGCCTCATCCGTATGAGGGAGGACGAGCGCTTTTGATCTACATGGACAGCGCCGCCATCGTCAAGATGATCCACCCCGAACCGGAATCTCTGGCACTGCAAGAGTGGCTGGCGAGCCGAACGGACAATCCCCCACTCACCTCAGCGCTGGTCGAAGTTGAGGTGCCACGAAGCATACGGCGTGTCGCCCCGGAGCGCCTCGATCGAGTTCCTCCCGTCCTTGCCGGCATCCAGAGGATCGACATCGACGTGACCGTTCGCGGCGTGGCCGCCACCTTCTCCGATTCGATGTTGCGTAGCTTGGACGCGATCCATCTCGCAACGGCGATGCAGTTCGGGGTAGTCGTGGACCACTTCGTGACCTATGACAAGCGCATGCTGGCCGCCGCCTCCGCGCTCGGCCTGCCGGTCGCCAGCCCCGGCTCGTCGCTCAACTGACGCAACCGACCGACCTGACGCGTCTCCGTGCCGCCCGCCCATGCCCGGACGCGCGTGCGGCTCGGACGCCACCTACCGAAGGATCCGCCCGGTCCCGCATGGAGTCCTCATTCGTCCGGTGAAACTCTCACCGATCACTACTCCCGAGCCCGGCCCGCCCGTTGCACGCGACTTTCATACGGCTTCACCTGATCGAGAACCCGATCGTGCACCCGCCCCCGGCACCCGGCCAGAGGGCCGCGGTTCACCGGCGAGGCGCGCGGGACCTGGCGCTCGACCGAGGGCCGCGGTTCACCGGCGAGGGGACTGCGGCGGCGCGGGGGGCTCCGGCGGGTATCCGTCGCGGGCGTCACGCCACGCGTCCCGCGCCTCCCTGCGGGTCTCCCGGACCTCTCTGCGCATCTCCCGGTGGCTCTCGCGGGCGTCCCTGCGCATCTCGCGGTAGGAGTCCCGCGCCTCGTCGAGGGCCTGGCGGGGATCGTGACGCAGATCGTGACGCAGATCGTGGCGCAGACCGTGGCGCGCGTCGTGCCCGAGGCCATGGTGGAGGCCGTGGTACGCCTCCGCGCGGCGCTCCTGCCACCACTCGCTCCACGCGAACCAGCCGCGCTTGATCGGCCTGGCCCGGGAGTCGCCGATGATCTTCACGTCGCCCATCACGACGTACGCGCGGACCCGGACCACGGGGGCGTTCTGGTTGGGCGGAGCCTCGACCACCTGGACCTTCTTGTCGCCCATGATGGTCATGCCGGACAGCTCGACGTCCACGCCGTCGGGCACGATGATCTTGATGTCGCCCATGACGCAGGTCGCCACGATGTCGATCGCGTTCGTACGGACCTCGGCCTCGCGCAGGTCGAGCGTGACGTCGCCCATCACGCAGACCGCGCCGATCTCCTGGTCGATGCGCCAGCTGCCCTGCCGCTTGGCGTCGCCCATCACCGCGACGATCCACTTGCGGACCTTTCCGCCCCCGCCGCCGCCTCCGGTGGCCGGCGGGCGGTAGGCCGGAGCGGGCGCGCCTCCGGGGAGGTCCGCGGTGAGCTGCCCGAGCTCGGCGTGGGTCTGGGCCAGGTAGGCCGCCTCGGTACGCTCGGTCAGTTCGGCCAGGGTCAGACGCCCGTCGACGGACGCCTCCCGGAGCCTTTCGACCACGGCCTCTCGCTCGGCGTCGGATGCTCGCATTCCACCCAGATCACTCACGGGACAAGATTATCCCCACGAGGACGGCCGCCCCTCCTCCCTGGGAAGGAACCATTTGTCCACCTGTGTGACCATGGAAGAGTGACATACCGTGAGCTTCTGCACGCGGTTTCGGAAGGCGACGTCGGCAGGGTGCGGCGGATGCTCCATCCCGACACGGATCTGAACCGCGCACCGGGGACCACTCCGCTCTACCGGGCGGCCGTCAACGGCGACCACGAGATGGTACGGCTGCTGCTCGAGTACGGGGCCGACCCGGACCAGCCGAGCGGCGGGACGGACGAGGGGCTCCCCCTCTGCGGGGCCGCCTGCTGGAATCACTGGGAGACCATCCAGGCCCTGGTGGACGGGGGCGCCGACCCGAACGCCCGGGAGGGCGGCGGCTGGACCGCCCTCCTGTGGGCCGCCGCCCAAGGGCATCTCATGTCCGCGGACGTCCTCCTCGACGCGGGCGCGGATCCCGACGCCGCCGACGACGAGGACACCACGCCCCTCACCGCGGCCGCTCGCTTCGGCGCGTACGGGGTCGTCTGGTCGCTCCTGGAGCACGGCGCCGACCCGGCGCGGGCGGACGGGGCGTGCGACACGGCCCTGAGCATCGCCAGGCGCTGGGCGGGCACCGACCTGGAGGCGGAGATGCGCGAGGAGGTCGCCCGGCACGCGGAGCCGGGATGGGCCGTCATGGTCGCGAGGAGCCACGCCGACGACGGCACCGAGCTGATCACCGTCGAGGCCAGGGACGCCAGGGGCGACGGATTCCAGGCCACCCGCCAGCGCGGCCACGCCGCGATCACCATCCTCCTGGAGGAGGCGCTGGGCCTGCGCACACCGGCCGAGGACCTGGTCGCCCGCGCGGTGCCGTACCGGGAGGTCGACGAAGACGGCGAGACCTGGTGGGCGGCGGTCCACGCCCTGCAGAAACGGCACGACGACGAGACGTTCGAGGCGGCGGCGGAGCTGTGCGACAGCGGCGACGCGACGGACCGCGAGTTCGCGGTGGACGTCCTCGCCCAGTTCGGCTACGACGCGGGCGTTCGGCCCTTCCACGAGCGCAGCCTGGCGATCCTGCGGCGGCTGGCCCGTACGGAGACCGAGCCCAAGGTCGTCGACGCGCTCCTCGGCGCGATCGCGCACCACGGCGACGCGGAGGCGCTTCCCGAGGTGCTGGAGATCGTGGACCGTCCGGGCAGGAGACCGTCCATGAGCGACGCCATCGCGCTCGCCGCCGTGCTGCCCCCGGACGACGAGGAGGGGTTGTCCCGGCTGGTACGGCTCAGCGAGGAAGGCGACACCGAGGTGCGCGACTGGGCGACCATGGGGCTCGCCGGCCTGGACGCCGACACGCCGCGCATCCGGGAGGCGCTGGCCGCCCGGCTCGCCGACGGCGACATCACGACCGTCGCGGAGGCCGTACGCGGACTGGCGGCCAGGGGCGACCGGCGGGCGATCGGCGGGATCCACCGGGTGCTGTCGGAGACGGACGACGACTACGCGCGGGACCTGGCGCTCGACGGCGCCGCACAGCTCGGCCTGGACATCGAGACCGTCATCCGCTGACCCTGTCCGCGGGATGCCCTCGGACGCACGACAGGTACGGCGGCCGGGTCGGCACGGCCTCGACCTGAGGCTCTCGTCGGCCGATGCCGGCCGCCCGTCCCGGCGGTCCTGACGCGCGGGGACCGATCCCGGCCTGACAGCGGGCCGGTTCCACGTCGCCGGTGCCGGCGGCGTTAGGGTCGCTCCTGGAACTGAAGCTGAGGACTTACGACTGAAGGGATATCGCCATGGCGACCACCCGTACCGCGACCACCCAGTGGAAGGGCACGCTCTTCGAGGGCTCCGGCACGGTCTCACTGGACTCCTCGGGCGTCGGCACCTTCGACGTCTCCTGGCCGTCCAGGGCGGAGCAGGCGAACGGCAAGACGAGCCCCGAGGAGCTGATCGCGGCCGCCCACTCCTCCTGCTTCTCGATGGCGCTGTCCAACGGCCTGGCCAAGGCCGGGACGCCGCCGCAGTCGCTGGAGACCAGGGCGGACGTGACCTTCCAGCCCGGCGAGGGCATCACGGGCATCGTCATCTCGGTGCGCGGCCAGGTTCCCGGCATCTCGGCCGAGGACTTCCAGCAGGCGGCCGAGACCGCCAAGGCCAACTGCCCGGTGAGCCAGGCCCTGACCGGCACCACCATCAGCCTGAACGCCGAACTCGTCGGCTGATCGACCTCGCGGGCCCCCGCTTCCGGCCGTCCCGGTCGGGGCGGGGGCCCGCGTGCGTCCCGCTCCGGGCGGGTGAACGGCGGCCCAATTAACTTCACATAAGGTGATAAATCTGGATAAATAGGAGCAAAACAGGGCTAGATCTCGCAGATCTTTTGGGGTACACGAAGGCCCCTCCTGAGAGGAGAATGGGGCTACATGCGCGAAGTCTGGCCTGGAGAGCCGTATCCACTCGGCGGCACCTGGGATGGCGTGGGCACCAGTTTCTCGGTGTTCTCCGAGGTCGCCGAGCGGGTCGAACTATGCCTGTTCGACGACGACGGCGCCGAGACGCGCGTCGACCTGCCCGAGATGGATGGCTTCGTCTGGCACGGT
The DNA here is from genome assembly GCF_020826795.1 of Microtetraspora sp. AC03309. NCBI lineage: Bacteria > Bacillati > Actinomycetota > Actinomycetes > Streptosporangiales > Streptosporangiaceae > Microtetraspora > Microtetraspora sp. AC03309. Next base: position 40,829 of record NZ_JADDIL010000029.1, read on the forward strand.
TACCTGCCGGGGATCATGCCGGGCCAGCGGTACGGCTTCCGCGTGCACGGGCCGTACGAGCCGGAGCACGGCCACCGGTGCAACCCCGCCAAGCTCCTCCTCGACCCGTACGGCAAGGCCATCGAGGGCGGCGTGCGCTGGAACGAGGCGCTCTTCTCCTACCACTTCACCGACCCCGGGCGGCTGAACACCGACGACTCCGCGCCGTACATGCCGAAGAACGTGGTGATCAACCCGTTCTTCGAGTGGGGCAACGACCGGCCGCCGCGCACGCCATACCACGAGACCGTGATCTACGAGGCGCATGTGCGCGGTCTGACGATGCGGCACCCCGACGTTCCGGACGAGCAGCGCGGCACCTACGCCGGACTGGCCCACCCGGCGGTGATCGAGCATCTGCTGGCGATCGGCGTGACGGCGGTGGAGCTGATGCCGGTCCACCAGTTCGTCCCCGAGCACGCCATGGTGGCGCGCGGCCTGACGAACTACTGGGGCTACAACACCATCGCCTACCTGGCGCCGCACAACATTTACTCCAGCGCGGGGCAGCGGGGCGAGCAGGTCCAGGAGTTCAAGGCCATGGTCCGGGCGCTGCACGAGGCCGGCATCGAGGTCATCCTGGACGTGGTCTACAACCACACGGCCGAGGGCGACCACATGGGACCCACGCTCGGCTTCCGGGGCATCGACAACGCCGCCTACTACCGGCTGCACGACTCCGACCGGCGCTACTACCTCGACTACACCGGCTGCGGCAACTCGCTGAACGTCCGCTCCCCGCACGCACTGCAGCTGATCATGGACTCGCTCCGCTACTGGGTGCTGGAGATGCACGTCGACGGGTTCAGGTTCGACCTGGCCGCCGCGCTCGCCCGCGAACTGCACGACGTGGACCGGCTGTCCGCGTTCTTCGACCTGATCCAGCAGGATCCGGTGATCTCGCAGGTCAAGCTGATCGCCGAGCCGTGGGACGTCGGCCCGGGAGGCTACCAGGTCGGCAACTTCCCGCCCCTGTGGACCGAATGGAACGGCAAGTACCGCGACTCCGTCCGTGACTTCTGGCGCGGCGGCTCGCGCACGATGCCGGAGTTCGCCTCCCGGCTCACCGGGTCGAGCGACCTGTACGCCACGAGCGGCCGCCGCCCGGTGGCGTCCATCAACTTCGTGACCTGCCACGACGGGTTCACGCTGACCGACCTGGTCTCCTACAACCGCAAGCACAACGACGCCAACGGCGAGCACAACCGCGACGGCACCGACGACAACCGTTCGTGGAACTGCGGGGCCGAGGGCCCGGTCGAGGACCCCGGGATCGTACGGCTCCGCCACCGGCAGCGGCGCAACTTCCTCGCCACGCTGTTCGCCTCCCAGGGCGTCCCGATGTTGCTCGCGGGTGACGAGTTCGGGCGCACGCAGGGCGGCAACAACAACGCCTACTGCCAGGACAACGAGACCTCCTGGGTCGACTGGTCGCTGGTCAAGACCGAGGCGAACCTCCTGGAGTTCGTCCGGATGCTCGCCACGCTCCGGCGTGACCACCCCGTGTTCCGCAGGCGCCGGTTCTTCTACGGCCGCAGGGCGGGCGACGACGTGCGCGACATCGTCTGGCTCACGCCGTCGGGCAAGGAGATGGTCTCCGCCGACTGGCACGCGAGCTACGCCAAGTCGCTGGCGGTGTTCCTGAACGGCGACGCCATCTCCGAGCCGGGCCCCCGGGGCGAGCGGATCACGGACGACTCATTCCTCCTGCTCATCAACGCCCATCACGAGAGCCTCACGTTCACCCTGCCCGGCACGGAGTTCGGCGACTGCTGGCGTCCCGTGCTCGACACGGCGGACGATGCTCCCGGTCAGGGCCCCTTCCCCGGTGAGACCTGGCCCGCGGGGGTGGACGTGTCCGTCACCGCGAGGTCCGTGCAGATCCTGCGCTGTGCCAGGGAGGACCCCGCCTGACGGCCTTCCCTCAGGTCACCCCTGCCCTCGGGCCGCGACGATGGCCGCCAGTGCCGCGGTGATGTCGGCTTCGACGGCCGCCTTGTCGACGCCGAGGCCGGCGAGCACGCCCGCGCCGTCTTCGAGCTCCAGCAGTCCGAGCAGGATGTGCTCGGTCCCGATGTAGTTGTGTCCCAGCCGCAGGGCCTCCCGGAACGCGAGTTCCAGCGCCTTGCGCGTCTGCGAGTCGTACGGGACGGTCTCCGGCACCTGGGCGGCCCTCGGGGGCAGCGTCGCGGTCACGGCCCGCCGGACGGTCTCCAGCGGCACACCCCGCGCGACGATCGCCTTCGCGGCCAGGGCGTCCGGCTCGCTCAGGAGCCCCAGCACCAGGTGTTCGGGGCGGACCTCGTCGTTGCCCGCCGCGCGGGATTCGTTCTGCGCCGCCGTCACGACGTTCTTCGCTCGCAGGGTGAACCGGTTCAATCCCTCGGGATCGAGAACCGACGGTTCGCCGGACGCCTTCGGGACGAACCGCTTCTGGGCCGCCTGCTTGGTGACGCCCATGCTCCTGCCGATGTCGGTCCACGACGCGCCCGAGCGCCTGGCCTGATCGACGAAGTGACCGATCAGGTGGTCAGCGACCTCGCCGAGGTGGTCGGCGGCGATGACCGCGTCGGAGAGCTGGTCGAGCGCGTCGGTGTGCGCCTTCTTGATGGCCTCGATCAGGTCGTCGAGCCGGACGGGGTTCGTCGAATGAACAGGATTCTCCATGCGTCAACCGTAGGTTGACGATGCCCAAATCGTCAACCCCCAGTTGACTCCCTTCTTGAGAGCGCGCGCGGAGGTACGCCCACAAAGGTTCGCCTCACACGGAGTCTCCGGGCCGCCGGGGAGGGGCAGCTGGCGGCCAGGCTCAGGAGCGTCCACGGCGTCGCGTTCCGCCTGAGGGTGGGCGGACGACGGGTCCGGGGGGCGCCGCACCGATTTTCATCGCTTTCCCGGACAATCAAGTACATGACCCCGGACGAGGAAGAGGAGGCGCGACACTGGCGGCACCCGGGACTTCCGGGGGTGGACCTGCTCCGGGCCCGCTACGTCAGCAAGACCTTCATCCGGCACACCCATGAGAACTTCGTCATCGCCGCGGTCACCCGGGGCGTCGACGAGTTCCACGTGCGCGACAGCATCGAGCGCGCCGGACCCGGCAGCCTCGCGCTGATCAACCCCGACACCCCGCACACCGGCCGGGCGGGCGTGCCGGAGGGGTGGACCTACAGCGCCGTCTATCCGGCCGCCGAGCTGGTCGCGGCGGTCGCCGCCGAGACGATCTCGATCAGGGGCACCGCCGGGTTCGCCGTCCCCGTCGCCCATGACCCGCACGCCGTACGCCTCGTCACCGAGGTGTTGCGCGCCGTGGACGAGCGCAACACATTGGCCGCGGACACCCTGCTGCGGATCACCGTGGCCCGGCTGCTCCGCTCGCACGGCACCGCGCTGATCGCGTCCACCCCGCGCGGCGCGGGCGCGCGGAACGCGGCCAGGGCCCGGGACATCCTGGAGGAGCGGATGGCCGCCCCGCCCTCCCTCGAACGGCTCGCCGCCGAACTCGGCACCGGCCCCTTCGCGTTGCTGCGGGCGTTCCGCACCGCGTACGGCATGCCGCCCCACAGCTGGCTCACCGACGCCCGGGTCCGCCGGGCCCGCCACCTGCTGGACGAGGGGGTCACCCCCGCCGTCGCCGCCGTGACCGTGGGATTCACCGACCAGCCGCACCTGAACCGGCACTTCACCCGCGTCGTCGGCGTGCCTCCTGGGGCGTACCAGCGGGAGCGCAAGAACGTACAAGACCGTTTTGGCGGCGCCGCGTAACCTCGGGCGCGTGACGACGGCATCAGCGCGAATCGAGGAAGAACGGACACCCGGCCGACCCCGGGCCGCGGTCGTACGGGACGCCCTGGGAGTGGGGGTGGCCGTCGGCCTGTCCGGGTTCGCCTTCGGCGTGACCTCGGCCGGCGCCGGGCTGAGCCTGGCGCAGACGTGCGCGCTCTCCCTTCTCGTCTTCACCGGGGCGTCGCAGTTCGCGCTCGTCGGCGCGCTGGGAGCGGGCGGCAATCCCGCCGCGGCGGTGGCGGGGGCCTTGTTCCTCGGCGTGCGCAACGCCTTCTACGGGCTGCGGCTGTCGCACCTGCTGCGCCTGCCCCGCGCGGTGCGCCCGTTCGCCGCGCAGTGGATCATCGACGAGACCTCGGCCGTGGCCATGGCGCAGCCGGACCGGGACAGCGCCAGGCTCGGGTTCACGGTCACCGGGGCCAGCCTGTACACGCTCTGGAACCTGAGCACCTTCCTCGGCGCGCTCGGAGCGGCCGCCCTCGGCGACCCGTCGGCCTGGGGGCTGGACGCGGCGGGCCCCGCCGCCTTCCTGGCGCTGCTCGCGTCCATGTTGCGCGGGCGGCAGGAGGCGCTGGTCGCGTTCCTCGCCGTCGTGCTCGCGCTGGCATGCCTGCCGCTGCTTCCCGCGGGCGTCCCCGTCCTGGTCGCGGCGCTGGCCGCGCCGATCGTCCTGACCTTTCCCCGCCGCGAGGAGGCGCACCGTTGACCGTCTGGATCGCCATCGCCGTCACGGCCCTCGGCTGCTACGCCGTCAAGCTGCTCGGCATCTCCGTGCCCGCCGGGCTGCTTGACCGGCCCCTCGTACGGCGGACCGCCGCCCTGGTGCCCATCGCGATGCTGGCCGCCCTCACCGCGATCCAGACCTTCGGGAGCGGTCAGGCCCTGGTCGTCGACGCGCGGGCCGCCGGGGTCGCGGCGGCCGCCGTCGCGCTGCTGCTGCGGGCGCCGTTCCTGGTGGTCGTCGCGGTCGCGGTCGTCGTGACCGCCGCCATCCGCGCGCTGACGGGCTGAGACGAGATTTCCGTCCCCTCCCGGATCAGCGCGGCAGGATGTCGTCGAGGTCGTAGGCCACGGGCCGTTCGAGCTGCTCGTACGTGCACGAGGACGGCTCGCGGTCCGGACGCCGGCGGCGGAACTGGGCGGTGTGCCGGAACCTGTCGCCCTCCATGTGGTCGTAGGCCACCTCGACCACCAGCTCGGGCCGGAGCGGGATGAACGACAGGTCCTTCTTGGCGTTCCACCGGGAGACCGCGCCGGGCATCCGCTGGCCGCCGTCGGGCGCCGTCTCGCCGCCCTGCGCCGCCCACGACGCCCAGGGATGCTCGCCCAGGTCCTCCAGCCGGTACGGCGCGAGCTCCCCCACCAGCTCGGCGCGGCGCTTCATCGGGAACGCCGCCACCACACCCACGTGGTGCAGCCGCCCGTCCGCGTCGTACAGCCCCAGGAGCAGCGAGCCGACCACCGAGCCGGTCTTGTGCTCGCGGTATCCGGCGACGACGCAGTCGGCCGTCCGCTCGTGCTTGACCTTGAACATCACCCGCCGGTCCGGTTCGTACGGCAGCGTGCCGGGTTTGACGACGATGCCGTCCAGCCCGGCCCCCTCGAAGGTGTCGAACCACTCGGCGGCCCGTCGTTCGTCCCGCGTGACGGGCGTGAGCCGGATCGAGCGGCCCGCGCCGGCCAGCGCCTCCTCCAGCCGGGCCCTCCGGTCCGCGAACGGCGCGGCCATCAGGTCCTCGTCGCCCAGCGCGAGCAGGTCGAACGCGACGAACGACGCGGGCGTCCGCTCGGCGAGCAGCCGCACCCGCGACTCCGCCGGGTGGATGCGCTGCTGGAGCGCGTCGAAGTCGAGCGTCTGGCCGCTCATGACGACGATCTCGCCGTCCACGACACACCGCTCGGGCAGCTCGTCGCGCACGGCCTGGACCAGCTCGGGGAAGTATCTGGTGAACGGCCGCTCGTTCCTGCTGCCGAGATAGACCTCGTCGCCGTCGCGGAACACGATGCAGCGGAAGCCGTCCCACTTCGGCTCGTAGAAGAGCGATCCGTCCTGGTCCGGCAGCCGCTTGACCGCCTTGGCCAGCATCGGGGCCACGGGCGGCTCAACCGGCAAGTTCATCCGACATCTCCCTCATGTATCGGCAGAAGAGGAAACCCTCCTCCTGGAGGACCTGGGCGAGCGTCAGCCGGGTCTGGGAGGCGGCGCCGTTCAGGATGCGGGCCGCGTCGCCTCCGATCAGCAGCGGGCTGACGGTGAGGCACAGCTCGTCCACCAGGCCGGCGGCGGCGAGCTGCGCGTTCAGCCGCGGCCCTCCCTCGCACAGGATCGCGCCCAGGCCGCGGTCGCGCAGCTCGCGGACCGCCGGCACCAGATCGACGCGGTACTCCCCCGCGATGATCACATCGGCCTTCTTGGCCGCCTCCGCCCGCCGGTCGCGCGGCGCGGACTCCGTGGTGATCACGATCGTCCGCGCGTACGGCTCCGTCTCGGTGAACAGGGGGCTGCCGAGGTCCAGGTCGAGCCGCCGGGTGACGACCGCCACCGGCGGCGCGGGGGGACGGCCCTCCCTCAGGGCGCGCCACGACTCGCGTGGCCGGGCCGGGCCGTACCCCTCGGTGCGCACCGTGGCGGCACCGGCGAGGATCACGTCGGCGAGGCCGCGCAGGATCCCGAAGACCCGGCGGTCCCCCTCGCTGGACAGGCCGCCGGACAGGCCCTTGAGCCAGGCACCGCCGTCCGCGCTGGCCACCATGTTGAGCCGCAGCCACTCGCCCGCGGGCTGGGCATAGGCGGCGACGAGATCCGGATCGTCCTCGAAGTCGGGATGTATGCGGCGCACGGTCTCTACAGTGGCACATCCGCCCGACGTACATGGGAGGGACCTCCGCAGGGCATGCCGTCCGGAGCCCCGCAGATAACGGTTCGATGTCCCCTGTTCCCGCCTTGTGGGGGACGGTGTTGGATCGAGCCAACGGGACCGACGGGCCGGGTGTCCGCTTCGGATCCGCTCCGGAGGAGAGCTTGGAACTCGCCGCACTCGCAGTCTGGATCCTCACCGTGCTGGCCGGGCTCTACCTGCTGGTCCTGTGGCTGGCGGGCAGCGGCCTACGGCAGCAGGCGACGAAGGTCACCGCGTTCCCCGTCACGCTGATCCTCACCCATCCGGCTCTGGCGGTGGCGGGTCTCGGGCTGTGGATCGGCTTCCTGCTCACCCGCGAGAGCGGGTACGCCTGGGGCGCCTTCGCCGTGCTGACCGCCGTGGCGCTGCTCGGGTTCACGCTGTTCACCCGCTGGCTGGGCCGGGGACGCCACGCCCGGGGCGCGGAACGCCGCTTCCCCGTGATCGCGGTCGTCCTGCACGGCGTCGCCGGTGTCTCCACGTTCGTCCTGGTGCTGCTGACGGCCTCGATGGCCCACCGCTTCTAGCCGGCCTCCCGGCCAGGCGCCATGTGCGGACGAAGCCCGATGGGTCGCGTCCGGCACAACGCTAGGACGGGCGCGCCTTGGACGGCTGGACGCGCTTGGGCTCGCCGGGCATCTTCGGATAGTTCGGCGGGTACGGCAGGTCGCCGCGGTCGTCCGCGGCGTACCACTCCAGCAGCGTCTCGATGCCGAACGCCTCGTCGTCGATGGCCCGGTGCACGTCGCCGAGCCGGGCGAAGCGCTCCGGCATCGTCCTGATGTCGAAGTCGCGCGGATCGCAGTCGGCCAGCTCGTCCCAGGTCACGGGGGCGGACACCGGTGCCTCCGGCCGGGCGCGCACGGAGTAGGCGGCGACGACGGTGCGGTCGCGGGCGTTCTGGTTGTAGTCGATGAAGATCCGCTCGCCGCGCTCCTCCTTCCACCAGGCGGTGGTCGCGAGGGCGGGAGCGCGCCGCTCCACCTCACGGGCGAGCGCGATGGACGCGTGCCGTACCTCGGTGAAGGTCCATTCCGGCCGGATGCGGACGGCGACGTGGATCCCGCGGCTGCCCGAGGTCTTCGGGAAGCCGGTCACGCCCAGCTCGTCGAGGACCTCGCGGACGACGAAGGCGACCTTGCGCGCCTCGTCGAACCCGGTGCCGGGCTGCGGATCGATGTCGACGCGCAGTTCGTCGGGGTGTTCCACGTCGGCCGCGCGTACGGGCCAGGGGTGGAAGTCGATCGTGCCGAGGTTCGCGCACCAGGCGATCGCGGCGATCTCGGTGGGACGGAACGCGTCGGCGGTGCGCCCGCTGGGGAACCGCACGGTCACCGTCTCGATCCAGTCGGGATGCTTGGGCATCCGCTTCTGGTAGATCGCTTCGGTCTCGACGCCGTCGGGGTGCCGCTTGAGGTGCGTCGGGCGGTCGTACAGCGCGCGCAGGACCCCCTCCCCGACGCTCACGTAGTACTCCACCAGGTCGCGCTTGGTGGCGCCGATGCCGGGAAAGTAGACCTTGTCCGGATTGGTCACCTTGACGGTCCGGTCACCCGCTTTGATCTCGATAAACGGCGAAGCCATGTTCCGGACCCTACCCGGGACGGAGCGGGTCCGTCCCGGACCTCGGCGTTCGGCCTTCGGTGCCCGGCACTGGGCACCGGCCTCGGCCGGAAGGTAGGACGGGACGGACCCGGCGTGCCGCCCCTCCGGACGGCAACCCTCCTGCCGTACGGGCGGCGTCCAGCACGGGTAGGGCGCTTCGCCGCCGCGACGGCGGGACGGCCGGCCCCTCCCTCACGGGGAGGATCGGCCCTCTCACCAGTGAAGACGCCGAAACGACCTCCGAAGGATGCTTCGCCCGGAAAGAACTCCGCCGGGAAGGTCTCGGGCCCTTCCGTGGTTCTTACGCGATGACCACGGGATCGATCTCACAGAGGCAGGCAGACATGGACAAGGTCATCAAAAGCGACGCCGAATGGCGCGTCCAGCTCTCGCCCGAGGAGTTCCGCGTGCTGCGTCAGGCGGGCACGGAGCGGCCCTTCACCGGGGAGTACGTCGACACGAAAACGGTGGGGGTCTACTCCTGCCGCGCCTGCGGCGCCGAACTGTTCCGCTCCGAGGCCAAGTTCGACTCGCACTGCGGCTGGCCGTCGTTCTTCGAGCCGTCGGGCTCGGACGCGGTCACGCTGCTGGAGGACGACTCCCTGGGCATGAGCCGGGTGGAGGTCCGCTGTGCCCGGTGCGACTCGCATCTCGGCCACGTCTTCCACGGTGAGGGCTACCCCACCCCCACCGACGACCGTTACTGCATCAACTCCGTCTGCCTGACCCACGAACCGGCCGAGTGAGGTCCGCCTCGGCGGTCACTTGGGCTTGGGGTGCGTGACGCGGCAGGTCTTGTCGTCCGGACCGAGGATGTTGGCCAGGACGGGGTTGCCGTTCTGGCCGAACTTCGCCTGGACGAAGACCACCGGGTTGCTCTCCCCGATCTCCTTGAGGTACTTCAGGCCCCTCTCGCACAGCGCGATGGCGGGCTTGGAGTTGCTCGCGTTCTCCGACAGGTTCGTGTAGATGCGCAGATATCGGCCGGTCGTGCGGATGTCCCTGACCCGCTTGGTCGTCTTGTCGTTCCAGCGGCTCGTGAAATAGGTGATCGCCTGGTCGTCCGTGTACTTCGACCGGCCGGACGCCATGACCTCGCCCTTCGAGCCGCCGACCCGGCCGGCGCTCGCGGCGCCGTCGGCGCTGGTGACGGTCAGCTCGCCCGCCGGGCTCGCGACGGGCGCGACCGCGGCCGCGCGGACCGGAGAGGGCGCACCGGAGCCGGCGAGCAGCGGCCGCACCACGACGGCACACCCGGCCAGTGCCACCAGGCCGACGGACGCCTTGATCACGCGCGATTTGGTGCGCCGCTTCCGGCGGCGACCCCTGGAACGTGCCAGAACCCTCGACACCTCGCCTCACAACGACATAAGGACTTTGCCCGAGTATGACAAAGATAACGAGATCATATCGGCGGTTCTCGGCAATTGGTACAGGGAGGGTCATCCTCTCGTACAGGGAGGGTCATCCGCGGGGGTTCTACCCGCGCCGCGGGCGCCGTACGCACCCGGGCCCGTACACGCGCAGCGCCCGCCGGGTCACCGGCGGGCGCTGCGGGTGGAACGCGGCAACAGGTCAGGGCAGGGCCGCGACCAGCTCGCTGACCGGCTTCCTGCGCCCGGTGTAGAACGGGATCTCGATCCGGGTGTGGCGGCGGGCCTCGGCTCCGCGCAGGTGGCGCATGAGGTCGACGATGCGGTGCAACTCGTCGGCCTCGAACGCGAGCATCCACTCGAAGTCGTTCAGCGCGAAGCAGGCCACGGTGTTCGCCCGTACATCCGGGAAGTCGCGGGCCATCCTGCCGTGCTCGGCGAGCATGGTCCGGCGCTCGACATCGTCGAGGAGGTACCACTCAAGGGAGCGCACGAACGGATAGACCGAGACGAACCCCCTCGGCTCCTCCTCCGCCAGGAACGCCGGGATGTGCGACTTGTTGAACTCCGCCGGCCGGTGCAGCGCCATCGCCGACCAGACGGGCTCGCTCACGCGGCCGAGCGCGGTACGGCGGAAGCGGGAGTAGACCTCCTGCAGGTCCTCGGCCGCCGGAGCGTGCCACCAGAACATGTAGTCAGCGTCCGCGCGGAACCCGGAGACGTCGTAGCACCCGCGGGTCACGACGTCCTTGCCGCCCGCCTGCGCGAGCAGCTCGTCGACCTCGTCGGCGACGCCGTCGCGGCTCGGAGGTAGCTGGTCGCGCAGCCGGAAGACCGACCACATGGTGTACCGGATCACCTGGTTGAGATCACGCGCCTTGGGACGCGATGTGCCGTCCGTCATGCGTTCCATTCTGCCGTCTCACCCTTTCGGGTCGTTCGCCGCCCCAGCCGCGGCCCGCGGCTCGCTCGCGGCGAGATGGTCGAGGATCTGGGTGGCGGCGGTGCGGGCGGTGGCGGCGCACGCGGGAACCCCGACACCGTCGTAGGCCGCACCACAGACCGCCAGACCGGGCTGGATGGCCGTCGCCGCGCGGATGCGGGCGACCCTGCCGAGGTGACCGACGTTGTACTGCGGCAGGGAGCCGCCCCAGCGGGTGATCCGGGTGTCGATCGGGAACACCCGCACCCCGGTGACGTCGGCCATCTCGCTCACCGCGATGGCCACCAGCTCGGCGTCGTCCCGCTGGAGGACGTGCTCCTCCCCCAGACGTCCCATGGAGCAGCGCACGACCACCACGCCGGGGTCGGCCTCGGCCAGGTGCGGCCACTTGATCGTGCTGAAGGTCGCCGCCTTGACCGGCCTGCGCTCGACCGGCGGGACCAGGTAACCGCTGCCGGACGGCGGCACGGGGAACGCGTCCCTGGGATAGGCCAGGGTGGCGATGGCCATGCTGGCGTACTCGATCCCGGCCAGTTCGGCGGCCGCGCCCGGGACCTCGCGCCGCAACAGCCGCGCGGCCGCGGTCGCGGGCACGGCGAGCACGACGGCGTCGGCCTCGATGATCTCCTCGTCCCGGGTGGGGCCGGTGACGAGCCGCCAACCGCCCGGGATCCGGACCAGCTCGCGGACCGTCACACCGGTCCTGACGTCTGCTCCGGACGCCTTCGCGACCGCCTCGGGCAGGCTGCCCATGCCGTTCTTGAGCGTGGTGAAGACCGGCCCCGCGTCCTTGGGAACCGCCGCGACGACATCGCCGACGGCCTGCGTCAGGGACCGCTCCGTACGCGCGATGGCGGCGATCTGCGGCATGGTCGCCTGGAGGGAGAGCATCTCCGACCGGCCGGCGTAGACCCCGCCGAGCAGCGGTTCGACGAGCCGGTCGACGACCTCGCCCCCCACGCGGGCCCGGATGTAGGCGGCCACGGAGACGTCCGTGGTGACCGTGGTCGGGGGAAGGATCCGGTCGAGCGCGACCCGGGCCAGTCCCCCGGGGGACAGGACCCGCGACGCGGCGAGCGCGGCCAGGTCGGACGGGACGCCCATCACCTGTCCCTTGGGCAGCGCGCGAAGCGTGCCCCTGGACAGGATGGACGCGTGCGTCGTGCCGGGGTAGACGAGCATGTCGTCCATTCCGGCGAGCCTGGCCAGTTCCTTGCCCTCGGGCCTGCGGGCCAGCATGGCCTCGGCGCCGGCGTCCACCTCCAGACCGGCCACCTCGGACACGTGGAGCTTGCCGCCGATCCGCGGCGCCCCCTCCAGAACGGTGATCCGTATCTCGCGGGTGGCGCCGCGCCGCAGATAGAGGGCGGCGGCCAGGCCGGCGATTCCACCGCCGACGACCACGACATGGCGCGGAGCTGGGGTTCCTTCCATAGCGATTAACGCTACCGGGCGGGGGGCACGGCCCCCGAACCGACGTGACCGCGCGGCGCGGAACCCGTGACAGGACCGTGACACCGTCCACCGAACCCGCCGGGTCCCGGGCTCGTCTTCACGGACATGACCAGATTCCGGTACGGAACAGCTGTTATCGTCGCGACGGCCTTCCTGATCTCCGGTTGCGGAGGGGCAAGCGGTTCCTCCGAGTCCGTGGCCCGTGACGAGTCCGCCACCGAGGCCGCCGTCGTTCCAGAACTCGCCCGCCCCCAGGCGGATTCGGGCGGCGGCTCGGGCGCCGGCGCCGACGCGATCGGCGAAACGAAGCCCGCGTCCACGCAGAAGACGAGGATCGTGTCCGACCCTCGGGCGGTGATCTACACGGCCCAGCTGACCGTCCGGGTGAAGGACGTCAGCGCCGCCGCGGAGCAGGCCAAGCAGATCGTGACCGGCGCGGGCGGCTACGTCTCCGAGGAGCGGAGCAACTCGTTCGCCAAGCGGGACGAGGCGGTCGTCACGTTCAAGATCCCGCCGACCGGCTACCCGGACGTGCTGGCCCGGCTCGGCCGTGACCTCGGCAAACGCGAGTCGCTGCACCAGGGCGCGCAGGACGTCACCGAGGAGGTCGCCGACGTGGCCAGCCGGGTGAAGTCGGCGGAGTCGGCGCTCAACCAGTTCCGCACGCTGCTGCGCAAGGCGGAGAAGATCGGCGAGATCCTGGAGATCGAACGCGAGATCTCCAACCGCGAGGCCGAGTTGGAGTCGCTCCAGGCGCGGCAGAAGGCGCTCGCCTCCCAGACCGGCATGGCGACCGTCACCCTCAGCCTGGCCGGGCCCAAGGCGACGGTCCCCACGCCCAAGCCGAAGGAGTCCGGGTTCTTCGCCGGTCTCGAGGTCGGCTGGAAGACGCTGGTCAGGGCCGTCGGGATCGGCCTCACCGTGCTGGGCGCGCTGCTGCCCTGGCTGGTCCTGGCCGCCCTCGTCGGGCTGCCCTTCGTGCTGGTCCACCGCCGGAACCGTGCCCGCCGTACGGCGTCGCCGGGCGCGGCGCGGCCCGGCTCCGCGGCACCGGCCGGCTCCGCGCCCCGTCCCGGCGAGGCCACGAACGGCGAGGCCACGAACGGCGAGAGCACGAACGGCGATAGCACGGGCGGCGAGAGCACGGGCGGGGCGCCCGGCACGTCCGCCTGACTCCTTCGCGACGCCGGGTCAGGAAAGCGCCGGACGTGGCGGCGGCCACGTCCGGCGCGAACCCATGTCAACCCTGTCTGGCGCCATTTCCAGCGCCGTGTCGGCCCTGTGCCCAGCCCTGTGCCCAGCGCAGTGGCAGCCCTGTGCCCAGCGCAGTGGCAGCCCTGTGCCCAGCGCAGTGGCAGCCCTGTGCCCAGCCCTGTGCCCGGCGCCGTGTCAGCCCTGTGTCCGGCGCGCGCCGATCCTCGGGTCAGCGGGCGGACGCCGCGTGGACGAAGTCGGCCAGCCGCGCGAGCTGGTCGGGGTCGGTGGAGGGCAGGACGCCGTGGCCGAGGTTGAAAACGTGCCCCTCGGCCACTCGGCCACGCTCCAGCACCTCACGGGCGCGGGGCTCGACGACCTCCCACGGGGCCAGCAGGATGGCCGGGTCCAGGTTCCCCTGCAGAGCCTTGCCCGCGCCGACGCGGAGCGCGGCCTCGTCGAGCGGCACCCGCCAGTCCACCCCGACGACGTCGGCGCCGGCCTCCCCCATCAGGCCGAGCAGCTCGCCCGTTCCCACGCCGAAGTGGATGCGGGGCACCCCGAGGTCGACCAGGCCCGAGAAGATCTTGCTGGTGTGCGGCAGCACGTACGAGCGGTAGTCCGCCGGCGCGACCGCGCCGACCCACGAGTCGAAGAGCTGGATCGCGGACGCGCCCGCGGCCACCTGAATGCGCAGGAAGGCCAGGGTGATCGTGGCCAGCCGGTCCATCAGCTCGTGCCACAACTCCGGCTCGCCGTACATCATCGCCTTGGTGTGGTCGTGGTTCTTCGAGGGACCGCCCTCGATGAGGTACGACGCGAGTGTGAACGGCCCGCCGGCGAACCCGATGAGGGGGATGCCGTCGAGCTCCTTCACGAGCGACTGCACGGACTCCGTGACATACGGGACGTCGCCCGGCTCGATGGGCCGCAGAGTGGCGACGGCGGACGCGTCACGGATCGGTGCGTCCACCACGGGGCCGACGCCCGGCACGATGTCGAGGGCGACGCCGATGGCCTTGAGGGGAACCACGATGTCGCTGAAGAAGATCGCGGCGTCCGTGGAGTATCGCCGGACCGGCTGCATGGTGATCTCGACCACGAGGTCCGGCGTCGCGCACGCGTCGAGCATCGAGGTCCCCTCGCGCACCCGGCGGTACTCCGGGAGCGATCGCCCCGCCTGGCGCATGAACCAGACGGGCGTGTGCGGGACGGGCTCGCGACGGCAGGCGCGGAGGAAGGCTGAGTCGGCAAGGTGGGCAGTCACGATCCCAGCGTCCCATGTCAAGGGCCCGGCCCACGCACCGGTCGCGGGATTCGTCCCCCCCCTCACCGCGCGTTCCCGGCACGGCGCACGGCGCCCGCCGCCGCCTCTCCTGCCCGGAGACTCGCGAGCGTACGCGCGTGTCGCCGCGCGCCGACGGTACGGCGCGGGCCAAGCATCGGTATGGTGAACCTCTCCGCTTCATGAGGTTCACCTCACAGGTCGGCAAAGTGTTCGCAATCGGGCTTCCGGCATCGATTCCAATACCACTTTCGAGACACGCCGAGCGCGTTGCGGGGAAATGTCGGCGGGACATGTCAACGTCAGAGCAGTCCCGATCACTAGGGACACAACCGTGGATCCGACGAGAGGCCCCGGAGCGATGACGTCGATGTGGAGTTCCCCCGAACACCGCACTGAGCACTGTGCCGGTTGCGACGCCGAGCGTGCGTTCGAACAGCCGCCCTGCCCTGACGCTCACGACGACTGTCCCGAGCGGGTGTGCACGACCTGCGGATTCGCCCTGTTGCTTGCGACGGCCTCGGTTTGATCGGTACGTATGCCCCCCACAGCCATCCCCCTGCTTCGTGCACTCCCGAATCCGGCCTACGCTTCGGCTATGACCCTCGGTGACGCACCCGTGCCTCCGGCCGCCTTCCGGCGGGCGCTGGAGACGTTGCGGCCCGCCAAGGTCAGACCGGAGATCGAGCTGGAGGACATCCCCGCGCCGCAGCGCCTCGCGCCCTATTCCGGGGCGGTCGGAGCCTCCGTCTACCGTGACGACGACGAGCTGGCGGTCGGCCGTCTGATCATGCTGTTCGACCCGGACGGTCAACGCGGCTGGGAGGGGCAGTTCCGCCTGGTCGCCTACGTCCGCGCCGACATGGAGCCGGAGATCACCACGGATCCGCTGCTCGGCCCGGTGGCCTGGAGCTGGCTCACCGAGTCGCTCGACGCGCACGGCGCGGCCTACGCCGCGGCCGGCGGCACGGTGACCCGTGCCGTCTCGGAGGGTTTCGGCAACAAGTCCGCCGACCCCGTCACCACCGAGCTGGAGTTGCGGGCCTCCTGGTCCCCTCTTGACGAGGACCTGTCCGCGCATGCCGCCGCCTGGTGCGATCTGATGTGTCTCGCCGCGGGCATCCCACCCCTTCCACCCGATGTCGCGGCGCTGCGGCTCCGCCCGGCGCGTCGCGAAGATCCGAAAGCCCCGTAACTCGTGACCGAACCTGAAGTTCAGCTCTTGTTGGAGCCGCGTGAGGGAATTCCGCCCGTCATCGAGGACGACGCCGCGCTCGCGGCGGTCGTGCGCGCCTTCGCCGGAGGGAGCGGCCCCGTCGCGGTGGACGCCGAGCGTGCCTCCGGCTACCGCTACAGCGGCCGCGCCTACCTGGTGCAGTTGCGCCGGGCCGGGGCCGGCACCGCGCTGATCGACCCCGTGGCCTGTCCCGACCTGACCGCCCTGCACGACGCCGTCGCCGACGGTGAGATCGTCCTGCACGCGGCGACCCAGGACCTGCCCTGTCTGACCGAGTTGGGCTTCCGCCCGCGGAAGCTGTTCGACACCGAGCTCGCGGGACGGCTGCTCGGCTACGAGCGGGTCGGGCTGGGCACGATGGTCGAGGTCGTCCTGGGCCTGCGGCTGGAAAAGGGCCATTCGGCGGCCGACTGGTCCAACCGCCCCCTCCCGGAAGACTGGCTGCGCTACGCGGCGCTCGACGTCGAGGTGCTGATCGAGCTCAGGGACGCCCTGTTCTCGGAGCTGACCTCCAGCGGCAAGCTGGAGTGGGCCCTGGAGGAGTTCTCCTCGATCCTCGCGGCTCCGAGCGCCCCTCCGCGCAGCGATCCGTGGCGGCGCACCTCGGGCATCCATCGCGTACGGTCGCTGCGCGGCCTCGCCGTGGTCCGCGAGCTGTGGACGCTGCGGGACGAGATCGCCCAGGACATCGACCTCGCCCCCGGGCGGGTGCTGCCGGACTCCGCGATCGTGCAGGCCGCGCTCGACCAGCCGCGCACCACGAAGGCGCTGACCGAGATCGCCCCGTTCACCGGCAGGAGCGCGCGTCGCCATCTGCGCGACTGGCTGGCCGCGGTCTCCCGGGGCCGGACGATGCCGGACGCCGAGCTGCCCCAGCCGATGGGGCCGGGTGACGGTCCGCCTCCGGCCAACCGGTGGGCCGACCGCGATCCGGAGGCGGCGAAGCGGCTGGCCGCGGCCCGGACGGTGATCGCCGCGCTCGCCGACGAACACCGGATGCCCACCGAGAACTTGCTGCAGCCGGACGCGGTACGGCGGCTCACCTGGGAGCCGCCCGCCGACCTGTCCCAGGAGTCGATCGCCCTACGGCTGCGCCAACTGGGGGCGCGGCAGTGGCAGATCGGCCTGACGGCCTTCCCGATGGCGAAGGCGCTCCAGCGGCTGGACGCCAAGAGCACCGCCTGACCCCCGGCCTCCCCCGCCGTCGAACGCCGAGCGCCGACCACCCAACGGTGGTCGGCGCTCGGCGTTCCGCGTCAGAAGCCGCTCTGCCGTACGGGCAGGTCGATGACGCCGAGGGTGGCGAGCAGTCCGGCCCCGGCCAGGACGGCGAGGAGAACCCACGCGACGGGGTGCCCGAGGTTGACCGTCCAGGACGCCCCGATCCGGGCGTGGAGCAGGATCGCCGGGTCGCGGCGGTTGACGTAGACGGTTCCGGCCAGGAACCAGTGCCGGTCATCATCGCGCTGGGTGACGCCGGAGTCCTCGTCCTCCTCCCCTGGAAGAGCCGGCAGGCGGTGCCCCGCGTGGCCGACCCGGCTCTCCCACACCAGCCACGCGACCAGCAGGCTGACGGACGGCAGGTGCGTGACGACGGTCCAGAGTGTCGAGGGTGCGACGACCGTCCACAGCTGTAGCGCCGACGCGAGCAGGCCGAGGTTGAGGCAGGCCACGCCGAGGAGCGACAGGCGCGCCATGCCGCCCAGGTAGACGCGGTACCTGCGGGCCGAGCCCACAGGGCGGGCGGCGTCGAGGTCGGGGCGGGCGCGCAGCAGGAGCAGCGTCACGGCGAGGATCAGCAGCGTGACCGCGAGCTGGTACATCACCGGCGCGAATGCGGTCAGCACGGTGACGGGTTCCCGCCGGGCCGCGTCGACGCCGTAGCCGGAGAAGCGCGGCAGCGTGGCGGGCAGGTCGCCGTATCGCCACCAGCCGAGGCCCGCGGTGAGGAGGAGTGTCGCCGCGCCCGGGAGTGCCCAGGACCAGGGCAGTCGCACCGGATCGGTGCGGAAGGTGGTGTCCACGGTGACGCCTTGGCGCTGCTCGTCCCGCCACCCTCCGGCCAGTTTGGCCGCGCGCAGCCGGCGCGCGGACCGCCAGTACAGCAGCAGGTCCGCCACGACCAGGGCCGTCACTGTGGCGCCGACGACGCTCGCGCTCCCTCCTCTCACGAGGAGCGGCAGGGAGACGGCCACGGCGCACGCTCCCACCGCCAGGGCCAGCCTGGCGTAGACGCGCCGCTGGGCGATCACGGCCGGGTCTCCGGCTCTTGCGTGGGACACGCGCACGCCGAACGGCGTCGTCGGCCCGGGCATCGCGGGCACGGCCAGCATCAGGCAGGTGACCAGAACGATGGCGGTCACGTCGGCGGCGATCAGCGGTGTCACGATGTCGCCCGCTCCCCGGCACGGAATCCCGACAACATCGCCGCGCATCGCCGTACGACGTCGTCATGGTCGAGCCCGTGGACGGTGGCCTCCGCGAGCAGCACGCGCATCCTCTCCTCCCAGTCCTCGGCGAACCCGGGCTCGGGCGGCCCGGAGTACGGATCTCGCTGGATCACCGCGCCGCTCTTGCGGTTGACGCGGATGACTCCCTCCTGACGCAGCAGGTCGTACGCCTTGTTCACGGTGTGGAAGTTGATCCCGAAATCGGCGGCGAGCTGCCGTGTGGACGGCAGCGGGTCGCCCTCCACTGCCTCTCCGCGAGCGACCGCCTCCACGATCCGGTCCCTGATCTGCTGGTAGATCGGGACCTCGCTGTCGAGATCGAGCGTCAGGTTCACAGGTAGGAGCATAGCTGATATACAACTTATAGAACAGATACATCTGATGTGTCAGGAAGAGGGCTGAGATGATCCGGACAGAGATCCGCGACGAGGTGCTGGTGGCGAGCTTCGCGCCGTGGACGCGGCCGTTCGTACGGCGAGCCGAGATGAGAGTGCCGCTGGCGGCGATCCGCGAGGTGCGGCTCGAAGCGGATCCGCGGGCCGCCGCCAGCGGGATGCACGCGGGCCTGCTCATCAGCGGGCTCATGAAGGTCGGCACGTGGACCGGCCTGAACGGCGTCCGGCGGCTGGTCTGCGCCCGCCGAGACGTTCCCGGCGTGCGGATCGTCCTTGCCGGCAGGATCGAGAACGTCGACGAGCTGCTCCTCAGCGTTCCGGACGCGGCCGGGCTCCGGGCTCAGATCATGGGGGCGCACGCGTGAGCACACGATCCTGGGAGATCGAGGTGCGCGGCCTGACCAAGACCTTCGGCACCGTGGAGGCGGTCACCGACCTCGGCTTCACCGTCACCCCGGGCACGGTGACCGCCTTCCTCGGCCCGAACGGCTCGGGCAAGACGACCACCATGCGGATGCTGCTCGGGCTGGTCACGCCCACCGCGGGCCGCGCCACCATCGGCGGCCTGCGCTACGCGGAGCTGCCCCGGCCCGCCGCGACGGTCGGGGCCGTGCTGGACACGTCGGGGTTCCACCCCGACCACTCCGCCCGCGACCATCTCGGCGTGTACGCCCGCCTGGGCGGCTTCGCCTCGTCACGGGTGCGCGAGGTCATGGACCTGACCGGCGTGACGCCGTTCGCGGGACGGAGGACCCGCGCCCTGTCCACCGGGATGCGGAGGCGGCTGCACCTGGCGACGGCGCTGCTCGGCGATCCCCCCGTGCTGCTGCTGGACGAGCCCGGCAACGGCCTGGATCCGGAGGGCATCGCGTGGCTGCGCGCCTTCCTGCGCCGGCTCGCCGCCGAAGGCCGCACAGTCCTGGTCTCCAGCCACGTCCTCAGCGAGGTGGAGCAGATGGCCGAGCACGCCGTGGTGATCCGCGGCGGGCGGTTGGTCGCGACCGGTCCGGTCGCCGACCTGTACGGCGAGGCCGCCGTGCGGGTCCGCTCGCCGCGGGCCGGGCCGCTGACCGCCGTCCTCCTCGCCGCCCATCCCGGCGCGGTCCGCGTGGAGGACCTGGAGCCGGACACGTTGCGGATCCATGGGCTGACCACGGCCGGGATCGCCGCGGACGCCGCGGCGCACGGCATTCCGCTGCACGAGATCACTCCAGAACGGCCCACCCTCGAACACACCTTCCTCCACCTCACCGGACACGACCAGGGGGACACCCGATGACCGCGCTCGTCTCGGCGGAGCTGCGCCGCCTGGCCGCCACCAGGCTCTGGCTGTGGGGACTGCTCGCCTCGATCGGCAGCGGTGGCTTCATCGGCTTGCTCGCCCTCATCGGCCCGGAGAACTTCGACCCGCCGATGCCCGGCCTGGAGACGGCGACGGGCGTGCGCGTGCTGCTCGGTCTGCTCGGCCTGTGCGCGTTCGTACCCGCCCTGCTCGGCACGACCGCCGTGGCCTCCGAATACCGCCACCGGACGATCACCACGACGGCGTTGTTCGCCCCCGGGCGCTGGACCACGCTCGCCGCCAAGCTGGCGGCGTACGCGGCCGCGGGGCTCGCCTACGGGCTGGTCGCCGTCACCGTGGCCGGAGCGGCGCTCTTCGGGGCGGCGGCGCTCAAGGGCGTCACGCTCGGCCTGCCCGCGGCCACGGCGCTGGCCCTGCTGTCCAGGATCGCGGTGACGATGGCCGTCTACACGCTGGTGGGCGTCGCGGTAGGGGCCCTGATCCCCAACCAGGTGGCGGCGGCGGCCGTGCTCGGCGCCTACTTCTACATGATCGAGACCGCGCTGCTGCTCATCCCCGGTGTCAACGCGCTCTACCCCTACCTGCCCGGCGGCGCGACGGCGGCGATCACCGGGTTCACCTACCTGACCGAGGCGCTGGCGCGGCAGACGGGCGGCGGCACGGCCCCGCTCCTGTCCGCCCCGCTCGGCGCCGCCGTGCTCGTCGGGTACGCGCTGGCGGCGGCCGCGGTCGCCGTGATCGTTCCCCTGCGGCGCGACATCACCTGACCGCCTCCACGACCGTCCCGGCCTCGCGGTGGTGTCAGACCCTCCGGACGCTCTCGCGGAGCACGACCTCGCCCTCGACGCGGACGACGCGCGGCTCGTCCTCCTCCGCGAGCGCGAGTTCCACCGCCCGCGCCCCCATGGCGGCGAGCGGCAGCCGTACCGTCGTCAGGTGCGGCACGAGGTCGCGCAAGGTGGCGATGTCGTCGAAGCCGGCCACCGACAGGTCGCCGGGAACTCCGGTACCGCGCTCCCGGAGCGCGGCGACCGCGCCGACCGCCATCACGTCGTTGACGGCGAAGACGCAGGTCACGTCGTCGGACACCTCCTGGACCGCCGCGTGACCGCCGTCCCTGTCGAAACTCCCGTGGATCACCTCGGGCCGCGGCAGGCCCAACTCGGCGAGCGCGGCCGTGAATCCGGCGCAGCGGTCGGCCGCCGTGACGAGGTCGGCGGGCCCGGCCAGCACGGCGAACCTGGTGTGCCCGAGCGCGGCGAGCGCGCGGGCCAGATCGGCCGCGCCCTCGCGGTTGGCCGGGGCCACCGTCGAGACGCCGAGCAGGTCCTGCCCGACGCAGGCGACCCGCCCCCCGGCGTCGCGGTACCGGTCCAGCTCGGCGCGGAGCCGCGCGGTGACCGAGGCGTCGGAGACGCGCGAACCGGCGATCAGCACGGCCCGTACGCGCTGCGCGTTGAGCGTCGACACGTAGTCGATCTCCCGGCCGGGGTCGCGGTGGGTGGTGCCGACCATGACCATGTGGCCGTGCGCGTCGGCGGCGCGCATCGCACCGTCGGCGAGCACCGCGAAGTAGGGGTCGGCCAGGTCGTGGACGACCAGCCCGATGACGTCGCTCGCGCCGCGGGCCAGCGTCTGGGCGGCGACGTTCGTGCGGTAGCCCAGCTCGACGGCCGCGCGCCGCACCCGGTCGCGCAGTTCCATACCGACCTGGCGGGTGCTGCCGTTGAGCACGCGTGAGGCCGTGGCGAGCGACACTCCCGCGTGCCGCGCCACGTCTTCCAGAGTGACCACTCCACCTCCCCGGGAAGCGGTTTCCCAGTATGCCCGAACGAGATCCCGGGAGATATCCGCGTTTTGGCCCCCGATCGCGTACGGTAACGGCATCATTACGAGATGTCCGCCCTGACACCGCGGCGTCGTCCCGCCCCCGACGGGCTGCCCGCGTCCCCCGGATCCGCACGGCTCACCCTCCTGCGCGCGCGTGCGGCCGGCGCGCGCCGCACCGCGCTGCTCATGCTCGGGATCTCGACGACCCTCCTGGTCACCGTCCAACTCCTGGCCGAGCGGGCCGACACCGGCCGGGCGGCGTCGCCGTACGCCGTGGCGGCGCTCGCGGTGTTCATCGTGACGTTGCCCGCACTGACGGCCAGCCAGGTGCTGTGGGGCATCCGGGAGCAGGAGGCGAGGAGCGGTGAGCGGGAGGTGTTCGCGACCAGGCCCCGGCCCGACGCCCGGCGACTGCTCGCCCGGCTGGCGATCGCGGCCTGCTGGGCGGTGGTGGTCCTGCTCGGGCTCACCATGCCCCGGCTGTTCACCGACGCCGGCCTGTACGGCGCCGCGGACCGGTTGGCGTCCGCCGCCGAGACGCTGGCGATGACCTGCTACATGGGCGGGATGGCGTTCCTCCTGTGGTGGGGCAGGGACGTGATCGTCGCGGCCGCGAGAAGGCAGCCGCCCTCGGATCCGTGGGACGACGCCGGGCCGCCACGGCCGCGGGAGCGCCGGCTGCCGGCGGTGGCGGCGATCGTGCTGGTCCTCGCGCTGATCTCCGCCCGCGCGCACCTGTGGGCCCCGGGCGCCGTGACCGTGCTCGCGCTGGCGGTGACGGCTTTGACCGCCTGCGTCGCCGCCGCCTTCGGGCGGCCAGGCCGGGCACCCCGCTCCGTGGAGTAGTTACCGATAAGTAGCATTGGTCCGAGAAGCTACCGATCAGTAGGAGCGAACCTCGTGCCTGCGTCCCGTGAAGTCGTCTTCGTCGACGGCGTGCGCACGCCTTTCGGCAGGTCGGGCCCCAAGGGCCTGTACGCCGAGACGCGTGCCGACGACATGGTTGTCCGCGTCATCCGCGAGCTGATGCGCCGCAATCCCGGCCTCCCGCCCGAGCGGGTGGACGAGGTGGCCATCGCGGCCACCACCCAGATCGGCGACCAGGGCCTGACCATCGGCCGCTCGGCCGCGGTGCTGGCCGGGCTGCCCAAGTCGGTCCCCGGCTATGCCATCGACCGGATGTGCGCCGGCGCGATGACCGCCGTCACCAACGTGGCGGGCGGCATCTCCTTCGGCGCCTACGACGTGGCCATCGCCGGCGGCGTCGAGCACATGGGCCGCCACCCGATGGGCGAGGGCGTCGACCCCAACCCCAGGTTCCTGTCCGAGCGGCTGGTGGACGGCTCCGCCCTGATCATGGGCATGACGGCGGAGAACCTGCACGACCGCTATCCGTCGATCACCAAGGACCGCGCCGACGCGTTCGCCGTGGCGTCCCAGGAGAAGGCCGCCAAGGCGTACGCCGACGGCAGGATCCAGCCGGACCTGGTCCCGATGGCGACCCGCAAGGCCGCCGAGGGATGGGGACTCGCCACCGCCGACGAGGCGCCGCGTCC
The DNA here is from genome assembly GCF_020826795.1 of Microtetraspora sp. AC03309. NCBI lineage: Bacteria > Bacillati > Actinomycetota > Actinomycetes > Streptosporangiales > Streptosporangiaceae > Microtetraspora > Microtetraspora sp. AC03309. The sequence goes on from NZ_JADDIL010000029.1 coordinate 64,180, forward strand.
CGGGACCACCCTGCAAGCGCTGCGAAGCCTGAAGACCCCCTTCCGCCCACACGGCAGGGTCACCGCGGGGAACGCCTCCGGCATCAACGACGGCGCCACCGGTTGCCTCGTCGCCGCGCGGGACGTCGCCGAGGAGCTCGGACTCCCCGCGCGCATGCGGCTGGTCTCCTACGCGTTCGCGGGCGTGGACCCCGAGGTCATGGGCGTCGGCCCGATCCCCTCGACCGAGCGCGCGCTACGTCTGGCCGGGCTGTCCATCGACGACATCGGCCTCTTCGAGATCAACGAGGCGTTCGCCGTACAGGTGCTCGCGTTCCTGGAGCACTTCGGCATCGCCGACGACGACCCCCGGGTGAACCCGTACGGCGGCGCGATCGCCTTCGGCCACCCCCTCGCGTCCTCCGGCGTACGGCTCATGATCCAGCTCTCGCGCGAGTTCGCCGAGCGGCCGGACGTCCGGTACGGCATCACCACGATGTGCGTCGGCATGGGCATGGGCGGCACGGTCATCTGGGAGAACCTCGCATGAGCGACATCGAGACCTACAAGAGCCTGCTCGCGGGCAAGGACACCGGCGAGGTCGTCACCAGGGCGCTGGTGCGCGACGTCGAGCTGCCGAACGGCGCGGGCACCATGGCGCTGATCACGCTGGACAACGGGCTCGACCACACCAAGCCCAACACGTTCGGGCCGCAGGGCCTGCTCGCGCTGAACGACGTCCTGGACGCGATCGAGGCGCGCGGCGACGTCGCCGCTGTCGGCCTCACCGGCAAGCCGTTCATCTTCGCGGTGGGCGCCGACCTCAAGGGTGCGGCGGCGGTGGCCACGCACGAGGAGGCGGCCGCCATCGGCGGGCTCGGCCACCACGTCTTCCGCCGCCTCGGCGAGCTGGGCGTGCCGACGTTCGCCTTCGTCAACGGCGCGGCCATGGGCGGCGGCCTGGAGATCGCCCTGCACTGCGTGTACCGGACGATCTCCTCGGGAGTTCCGGCCGTCGCGCTGCCCGAGTGCTTCCTCGGCCTGGTTCCCGGCTGGGGCGGCACCCAGCTCCTCCCCCGGCTGATCGGCCCGGAGAAGGCCATCAAGCTGATCATTGAGAACCCGCTCTCGCAGAACCGCATGATCAAGGGGCGGGACGCGTACGAGCTGGGCGTCGCCGACGCGATGTTCGAGCCGGCCGACTTCCTGGAGGAGTCGCTGCGCTGGGCCGCCCGGGTGCTGCGCGGCGAGGAGACCGTGACCCGCGCGCCGTACGAAGGCGACTGGGACAAGGCCGTCGCGGACGCGAGCGTCCTGGTGGACCTGAAGCTGCGCGGCGCCTCCCCCGCTCCCTATCGCGCGCTCGACCTGATCGCGCTGGCCCGCACCGCCTCCAGGGACGAGGGCTTCGCCGCCGAGGACCGTGCGCTCGCCGACCTGCTGATGGGCGACGAGCTGCGCGCCGGGCTGTACGCCTTCGACCTGGTGCAGCGCCGGGCCAAGAAGCCGGCGGGCGCGCCGGACAAGGCCCTGGCCCGCAAGGTCACCAAGGTCGGCGTGGTCGGCGCCGGGCTGATGGCCTCCCAGCTCGCGCTGCTGTTCGCGCGGCGGCTGGAGGTGCCGGTCGTGTTGACCGACCTCGACCAGGCCCGCCTCGACAAGGGCGTGGGCTACGTACACGCCGAGGTGGACAAGCTGCTCGCCAAGGGCCGCGTCTCCGCCGACCAGGCGGGCCGGCTCAGGGCCCTGGTGAGCGGCTCGCTGACCAAGGACGCCTTCGCCGACGCGGACTTCGTCATCGAGGCGGTCTTCGAGGACCTCGACGTCAAGCGGAAGGTTCTCGCCGAGGTCGAGGCCGTCGTCTCCGACGAGTGCGTCCTGGCCACCAACACCTCCTCGCTCTCGATCACCGCCATGGCGTCCGGGCTGAGGCGTCCGGAGCGGGTCGTCGGCTTCCACTTCTTCAACCCGGTGGCGGTGATGCCGCTCCTGGAGATCGTCCGGGGCGACGCCACCGACGACGCCACGCTCGCCACCGCGTTCTCCGTCGCCAAGACGCTGAAGAAGTCGTCCGTGCTGGTCAAGGACGCGCCCGCGTTCGTGGTGAACCGGATGCTGACCCGGTTCATGGGCGAGATCACCGCGGCCGCCGACGAGGGCACGCCCCTGGAGGTCGCCGACCACGCGCTGGACGGCCTCGGCCTGCCCATGACGCCGTTCACGCTGCTCCAGCTCGTCGGCCCGGCCGTCGCGCTGCACGTCGCGGAGACCATGCACGCCGCCTTCCCGGAGCGCTACGCCGTGTCCGGCAACCTGGCCAAGCTGGTCGCCGCCGGCAAGCCGGGCGTCTACGGCTCCGACTTCCAGATCGACCCCGAGGTACGGGCGCTGTTCGAGGGCGGCACCTCCCCGTCCACCGGTGAGGAGGTACGGCTCCGTGCGCTCAGGGCGCTGGCCGAGGAGATCCGGCTGATGCTCGACGAGGGCGTGGTCGCGGCGGCCCAGGACATCGACCTGTGCATGATCCTCGGCGCCGGATGGCCGTTCCACACCGGCGGCATCACGCCGTACCTGGACCGTGAGGGCATCTCGGAGTCGGTGACCGGCACCCGGTTCCTCGCGCCCGGCGTGGCCTCCGTCCCGGCGTAGGAGCGACCCGCCGGACGACCTGGAGCGGCCTTCATGGCGGCTCCAGGTCATGCCGTCGGCTCGCGGACCCCGCCGGAACCAGCCAGCGAACGTCCTGGCCCGTGAAGGCGGCGATGTCGAAGCCGCGGTCGTAGTGGACGACCACGGCGTCATTCAGCTCAGCGCAGGCGGCGATCATGAGGTCCGAGACGCCGGGACCACGATGCCGCCCGCGTCTGACCAACTCACGTTGGACGTCCCTGGCGCGCGCAGACCGCGCGCGTGATGGGCAGATCCAGGTAGAGATCCTTACGATCGGAGGCGATCGAGTCGAACTCGGCGAGGTCGCGGGCGCTGTACCCGACCTCTAGATCGATAATCGCGCACGTGGCGAGAACACCGGCCTCGTCAAGGGCGAAGAACGCGTCTCTCGCCTTACCGTGTCGCTCGGCGCGGCTCGCGCCTCTCACCATCGACTACGCCATAGGACCGTGACCGTGACGCTGGCTCTCCTGTCGCAGGGACGCGGGTAACCCATGCGGGAGTTGTTACTGGGGCTGAGTCTCGGGCTGGGGGCCGGGGTCGCGCCTGGTGCGCTGCTTGGCCTGGTGATCACGGCGAGCCTGCGCGGCGGCTTCCGGGCCGGGCTCGGGCTGGCCTGCGTCCCCCTGCTCTCCGACCTTCCGGTCGTGCTGCTCTCGGTCACCGCCGTCGGCGCGCTGCCCGGCGTGTTCCTGCGCGTCCTGGCCGTCGTGGGCGGCCTCTACGTCGTCCACCTGGCGATCTCCGCCGCCCGCGAGTCCCGTACGGCCCGGCCCCCCGAACCCGGCGTCACGGTTTCCTCCGCCACCGGGTCCTCCATCACCGGGCCCTCCTCCGTTCGGGAGGTGCTGCGCGGCGTCGCGGTCAACATGCTGAATCCGCACCCATGGCTCTTCTGGATCGCCGTCGGCGCTCCGATCTTCGCCGCGGCCTGGGAGCGGACCCCCGCCGCCGCCCTCGCCTTCACCGGAGGCTTCTACCTGGTGCTGGTCGGGTCCAAGGTGGTGCTGGCGGCCATGGTCGGCGCGGGGCGGCACCGGCTCGGGGTACGTGGCTACCGCGTCCTGCTCGCCGGAAGCGCCCTGCTGATGGCCGTCACCGGGCTGCTGCTGCTCGTCCGGGGCGTCACCGGCTAGCCGGGCCCTGCTGTGGCGGGCGCCGTACCCGAAGTAGAGCACGACGCCGGCGATCATCCACACGACGAACCGCAGCCAGGTCTCCACGGGCAGGTTGAGCATCAGGTAGAGGCACGCGAGCACGGAGAGGATCGGCAGCACCGGGACCCAGGGCGCGCGGAACGCGCGGGGCAGGTCGGGCCGGGTCCGGCGCAGGATGACCACGCCGATCGAGACGACCACGAACGCGAAGAGCGTCCCGATGTTGACCAGTTCGGCGATCGCGGCCAGCGGGATCAGCGCGGCGAGGGTCGCGGTGGCCACGCCGATCACAATGGTGATCACGTACGGCGTGTGGAACCGCCGGTGGACGCGGGCGAGCCCGCGCGGCAGCAGGTTGTCGCGGCACATGGCGAAGAAGACCCGGCTCTGGCCGAGCATGAGGATCATCACCACGGTGGTGAGCCCGGCGATGCCCCCGAAGCTGATCACGGTCGCCAGCCACGACTGGCCGACGGAAAGGAACGCGTCCGCGAGCGGCGCGGACTCGCTCAGCTCCGTGTACGGCTGCATGCCGACGACCACCAGGGAGACCGCGACGTACAGGACCGTGCAGATCGCCAGCGAGACGAGGATGCCGATCGGCAGGTTGCGCTGCGGGTCGCGGGTCTCCTCCGCGGCCGTGGCGACGACGTCGAACCCGATGTAGGCGAAGAAGACGAGCGCGGCGGCGGTGAAGATGCCGAAGACCCCGAAGGCGACCGGCGTCACACCGAACAGCACCTGGATGAGCGGCGAGGCCAGTCCACCCCTCGTCTCGATCTCCCGCGCCGGGGGGATGAACGGCTGGTAGTTCTCCGCCTTGAGGAAGAACAGGCCGGCCACGATGACGAGCAGGACGACGCTCACCTTGATCGTCACCATGACGGCGTTGAACCGGGCCGACGTCTTGATGCCCAGGACCAGGATGGCGGTGAGGATCAGCACGATGGCCGCCGCCGGGATGTTCACCACTGCCTTGTCCCCGGCGATGGAGGCGGGCAGATCCACGCCGACGCTCCTCAGCAGCGACGTGAAGTAGCCCGACCAGCCGGAGGCGACCACGGCGGCGGCGAGCGTGAGTTCCAGCACGAGGTCCCAGCCGATGATCCAGGCCGGGAACTCGCCGATGGTCGCGTACGCGAAGGTGTAGGCGGAGCCCGCGACCGGCACGGTGGCGGCGAACTCCGCGTAACACAGGGCGGCGAGGCCGCAGGCGACCGCCGCGGCGACGAAGGAGATCGCGACTGCGGGGCCCGCCGTGGTCTTGGCCGCGACGCCGGTGAGCACGAAGATGCCGGTGCCGATGATGACACCGACGCCGAAGACGGTCAGGTCGAGCGCGCTCAGGGTGCGGACGAGCCGGTAGCGCCCACCCTGGGTGTCCTCGATCGACTGCTCGACCGACTTCGTGCGAAGAATGCTCAACCGGCTCATATGCAGGCCCCCGATCCCCGATGACCTGCAGGGTTCCCGGAAACGCGCAGATCACGCGCGTTTCCGGGCGAGGGGCGTCAGACCTGGCCGGCCGGGTCGTCCTCCAGGGCGGGCGAGCGCCGCGCCACGGCCTCGGTGATCTCGCGGGCGAGGTCCTGGCCGGTGAGGCCGATCTCGGCGAGGATCTTCGGCCGCTTGGCGTGGTCGAGGAACCGCTGCGGGATGCCGTAGGTGCGGACCGGCACGTCCACGTCGGCGTCGCGCAGCATGCGGGCGACCGCGTCGCCCACGCCGCCGACCCGGCCGTTGTCCTCGACGACGACCACGAGCTTGTGCTCGGCGGCGGCCGGGATCAGCGCCTCGTCGAGCGGCTTGACCCAGCGCGGGTCGACCACCGTGGCCGAGATGCCCTGGGCGTCGAGCAGCGTCGCGGCGTCGAGGCAGATCTCGGCCATCGAGCCGGCCGCGACCAGCAGCACGTCGGGCTCTCCGGAGCGGAGCACGTCCATCGTGCCGAGCTTGCCGACGGCCTCGATGTCCCCCGCGACCGCGCCCTTGGGATAGCGGACCACGGACGGCCCGTCGTCGATCGCGACGGCCTCGCCGAGCAGTTCACGCAGCCGCCGCGCGTCGCGGGGGGCGGCGATCGACAGGCCGGGGATGACCTGGAGGATCGACAGGTCCCACATGCCGTTGTGGCTGGCTCCGTCGTCGCCGGTGACGCCGGAGCGGTCCAGCGTGACGACGACGGGAAGCCGGTGGAGGGCGACGTCCATGAGCAGCTGGTCGAAGGCCCGGTTCAGGAAGGTGGCGTAGAGGGCGACCACCGGGCGCAGCCCGCCGAGCGCGAGGCCGGCGGCGGAGGTCAGGGCGTGCTGTTCGGCGATGCCGACGTCGTAGATGCGGTCGGGGTACGCCTCGGCGAACTCGGCCAGCCCCACGGGGTACAGCATCGCCGCGGTGATCGCGACGATGTCCCTGCGCCGGGCACCGAGCCGGACGATCTCCTCGCTGAACACGTTGGTCCAGCTGTGCGGTTTCGGCCGCTCCTCCCCGGTGATCGGGTCGAACGGGCCGGGGCCGTGGAAGCAGTCCTCGTCGTGGTTCTCCGCGGGCGAGTAGCCGTGGCCCTTGTGGGTGAGGACGTGCACGATGACCGGACCACCGAAGGCCCTGGCCTTGCGCAGGGCGGCCTCCACGGCCTCCTGGTCGTGCCCGTCGATCGGGCCGACGTACTTGAGGCCGAGGTCCTCGAACATCACCTGCGGGGCCAGTATGTCCTTGATGCCCTTCTTGACGCCGTGCAGGGCGTCGTAGAAGGGGGCGCCCACCACCGGGACCTTGGCCAGGTTCTCCTTGACGAACTCCAGCGCGTCCTCGTACTTCTGCGTCATCCGCAGGGACGACAGGTGGGAGGCGAGACCGCCGATGGTCGGGGAGTACGAACGGCCGTTGTCGTTGACCACGATGATCAGCGGCAGGTCCTTGCGGCCCGCGATGTTGTTGAGCGCCTCCCACGCCATGCCGCCGGTCAGCGCGCCGTCGCCGATGACCGCGACGACCGTGCGGCCGGTCTCGCCGCGCAGCGTGATCGCCTTGGCCAGCCCGTCAGCGTACGACAGGGCCGTGGAGGCGTGCGAGTTCTCGATCACGTCGTGCTCGGACTCGGCCTGACTGGGATATCCCGACAGGCCGCCCTCCTGGCGCAGCGTGCCGAAGTCGCCGGCCCTGCCGGTGAGCATCTTGTGCACGTACGCCTGGTGCCCGGTGTCGAAGAGGATGGGGTCGCGCGGCGACTCGAAGACCCGGTGAAGGGCGATGGTGAGCTCGACGACGCCGAGGTTGGGCCCGAGGTGTCCGCCCGTCTTCGCGACGGAGGAAACCAGCAGATCGCGGATCTCGGCGGCAAGCCTCGGCAGCTCTCCGGCGTCCAGGCGCCTGACGTCCTGCGGGCTCTTCACCGTCTCCAGAATCCCCACGAATCTTCCTTCCCGCTCGCCGTCGAACAGAGCGAGTCTAGTTCGCGAACACCGTGACGCTCCCATGGGTCGCATCGGAGCCTCACGCTATTTCAATCAGAATCGACTTATTTCCGCTTTACCGGGACTTGACCTTTCCCCTACGCTCCTGATCTCATGCGGAAATCCTTTATCGCGCTGCTCATGGGGCTGATCGTAAGCCTTCTTCTTTCCGGTACGGCCGTCGCCTCCGGTTCTGCACGACCCGTACCCACCGGCAAGGCCGCTCTGACGAAGAATCCCATCTACACGACGGGCGAGTTCGACTTCACGGAGTGCAAGGAGCTGAGCCGCCAGCCCGACGACGTCGACTCGTACAAGATCTATCTCGATCATCTGATGGACTGCCTCAACCTGTCCTGGGGCGAGGAGTTCAAGCAGGCGGGGCTGCCGTTCGCGAAGCCCAAGGTGCGGTACATCACCACCGCCGCGAAGACGGGCTGCGGCAAGTACCCCGCCGGATACGCGGCGGGCATGTACTGCTCGCTCGACAAGACGATGTGGATCCTCATCTACAAGTACCAGCTCGCCGATCCGTCGGAGATGGATCTCTTCGACACGATCGCGCACGAGTACGGACACTACGTGCAGGACCGGATCGGCATCATGCCCACGGTGGAGAAGACGTCCCGCAGGGCGAGCAAGGCGGCGCAGTATGCCTGGGTCCGGCGGCTGGAGCTGCAGGCGGCGTGCTTCTCCGGCGCGTTCGTCGGCAGCGTGTGGCACTCCCTGGGCCGTGACCAGTTCGACTGGGACGACCTGCTCGACCGCACGTCGGGCGACGTGCTCCACGGCAAGGCCAAGAACATCCGCTACTGGTCCATGCGCGGCTGGAACGGCAACGGGCCGGGCGTGTGCAACACCTTCAGCGCGCCGGCGTCCAAGGTCGCCTGACCTGCTGCGGCGTACGGCCGGGCGCCCGCCCGGTCGTACGCGTCGCGTCACGATATGTCGAAAAAATCATGATCTGTCGCTTGGTTCCGGGTGGGTGCAATAAGCTCCCTTGACCATGCGAATACCCCTCATCGCTGTGGCCCCCGGGGTGCTCACCGGTCTTCTTCTCACCGGTACGGCACCCGCGTCGGCCACGACGGAAACGGCCACGAGCGCGCAGTCGGCGCCAGCGGCCCTGGCCAAGAACAAGATCTATCGCTCCGGCGCCGCGAAGGAGATCGCCTGTTCCCCCACCGAGCCCCGTAAGGGCAGCGCGGCCTCGATCAAGCGGTACCTGCAGCTGGTCGCGAAGTGCAACGACGTGCTCTGGACCCGACAGTTCAAGGCCGCCGGCTGGCGGTTCAGCCGCCCGCGCGTCGTGGTGATGACCACCGGCACCAAGTCGCCGTGCGGCAAGCTCACGAGCTGGTCGCCGGCCCACTACTGCCCTGACTCACGGACGATCTACTTCCGCCTGCTCAGGTCCCAGATCAAGGACCCGTTCCCGCTCGTCCTGGCGAAGACCATGGCGCACGAGTACGGGCACCACGTGCAGCAGCGCACCGGGATCTTCGGCACCTACTGGAGCATGTACAACCGGACGCAGGGCCGTACGGCGCGCAACCTGCTGAACCACCGCCTGGAGCAGCAGGCGGAGTGCTTCTCCGGCGTCTTCCTCCGCGCCACCGAGGCCTACCTGCCGGTCGATCCACGCGAGTACGACTACGTCGTGGACTGGGCCGCCAAGAACGCCACGGACACGATCCACGGCAAGGGCCGCAACCAGGCCTGGTGGCTGGAGCGCGGCTTCAACTCGGCGTCGCCCGCCGCCTGCAACACCTGGGTAGCGCCCAACGCTCGAGTGGCCTAGTTCGTGTCTGACGCTCCCTAGTGGAACGTCCCTAACCGAGGCGTGACAACACCTCAAGGGGGTCGGCGAGCACCTGGGCGAAAGCCAGCTCGGCGGCCCCCACCACTGTGGCGTCGTCGCCCAGCGCCGAGATGCGCAGCCGCAGCCGCTCGCGTGACGCCACCAGGGTCGAGGTGTTGATCCTGGTCCTGACCTGAGCGGCGGCCCCGAGATAGAGCTCCCTCAGCACGCCGCCGAAGATGACCATCTCCGGGTTGAAGATGTTGATCAGGTTGGCGACGCCGAGACCGAGCCAGTCGCCGACCCGGTGCAGCGCGTCCTGCGCCCGCACGTCCCCGCGGCCCGCCGCGTCGACGACCGCGCGCACGGCCTCCCTGCCGGTGACATCGGTGCCGCGGCCGGCCAGCTCGATGAGCGCGCGCTCCCCGACCTCGGCCTCCAGGCAGCCTCGGGAGCCGCAGGCGCAGGGGCGCCCTCCGGGGTTGACGACCATGTGGCCGACCTCGCCGCCGTATCCCGCCAGGCCACCGAGCAGCTGGCCGTTGACGACGATGCCGCCGCCGATGCCGACGTCGCCGTGCAGGTAGACGAGGTCGCGGCAGTCGAGGCCGACACCGCGCGACTGCTCGGCGACCGCGCCCACGTTGCCGTCGTTGCCGACGGTGACCGGCAGGCCGAGTGCCAGCCTCTTGGACAGCTCCTCGCCGAACGGCGCGTCCTTGAACCCGATGTTGGGCCCGAACCTGACGACGCCGTCCGTCCGTCCGACCGATCCGCAGATCGCCGCGGCCGCCCCGACGCAGACCGTGTCCGGGCGGGTCTTGCGGTGCATCTGCCGCGCGAAACCCGCCAGCGCGGCGACGACCTCCGGCATCTCGAAACCGCCGCGCGGCCGTACCATCTCGCGGCGGTCGAGGATCACGCCGCCGAGACCGACCCTGGCGGCGACCAGCCGGTCGACGCCCACGTCGAAGGCGAGGACGTAGACCCGGGCGGACTCGGGCCGGACGACCAGGGAGGGACGCCCCGCACGGCCGGTCTCCCGCGGCAGCTCCTCACGCACCAGCCCAGCCGCCGTCAGGTCGGCGGTGAGCGCCATGATGGTGCTGCGGTTCAGCCCCATGCGGTTGGTCAGCTCGGCCCTGGACGTCGGCCCGCCGAGATGGACGTGGCGGAGCAGGGTGCCCAGGTTGTGCCTGCGGATCTCCTCCTGTGAGGGACCTGCGCGCATCATCCGTCCGGGCTTCGTCGGAGGTTCATGGTCGGGGACCACCTTAGCGGGGTCATCTCCTGCCGGTGGCCGCCGCCCTCTTGCGGGACAGCGCGTCCACACCCGCGGCGAGCAGCAGCACACAACCGGTGACCGCGTACTTCACGCCCGCGGTGTAGCCCATCAGGCCCATGCCGTTCTCGATCACCGCCACCACGGCGCCGCCGAGGAGGGCGTCCAGCGCCCGCCCCTTGCCGCCGAACAGGCTGGTCCCGCCGATGACCGCGGCGCCGACGGCGAACAGGAGCACGTTGCTGCCGCCGGTGTTCGGGTCGACGGAGTTGGCCCTGGAGGCCGCGATGATGCCGCCGATCGACGCCATGAACGAGCACAGGACGAACGCCGAGATCCGGATCCGGTCCACGTCGATGCCCGCGCGGCGCGCCGCCTCCGCGTTGCCGCCCACCGCGTAGATGTGCCTGCCGTACGCGGTGCGGTGCAGCACGAACGTCCACAGGAGCAGCAGGACGATGATGACGGGCACCACGATCGGCACGCCCTTGAGCGACACGATGAGGGCGTTGCGGCTGCGCTCCAGGTTGAGCACGAACACGGCGGCGCCCGAGATCACCGCGAGCGCGCCCACGCGGAACGCGATCAGCGACATCGGGCTGGCGGGCAGGCCCCTGCCCGCGCGGCGGCGGGCCTGCAGGATCTGGAGCGCGGCGTAGGCCAGGACGCCGACCACCACGCACGCCCACCCGAGGACCGGCGGCATGTTCTTGTTGGCGATCGCCAGGATCGTCTGGTCCCGGATCGAGATGTTGGTGCCCTCTTTGAGCAGCAGCAGGACGACGCCCTGGAAGGCCAGGAACGCGGCCAGCGTGACCACGAAGGAGGGAATGCCGAGCTTGGCGACCAGCGTCCCGATCACCATGCCGATGGCGGCGCCGGTCGCCATCGCGGCCAGGACGGCCGCGTACCAGGGCCAGCCCTCGTTGGTGAGCAGCACGCCGAGGACCGCCGCGCAGACGCCGCTGGCGAAGCCGGCCGAAAGGTCGATCTCGCCCAGCAGCAGCACGAAGATCAGGCCCATCGCGATGACCGCGACCGCCGCGCCCTGGGTGAACAGGTTGGCGAAGTTGATGGGCGAGAGGAACGCGGGGCGCAGGATGGAGAAGACCGCGCAGAGCACGACCAGCCCGATCACCGCGGGCAGCGCGCCGAGGTCGCCGCCGCGGACGCGTTCCAGGTAGTCGCGGACGTGCGTGCCGATGGCCGGAGCGCCGGTGGTGCCCTTCTCCGGAACCGTGGTGGTCGTCATGACGTAGCTCCGTTGCCGTTCTGCAGGCCGAGCTCGCCACTGCGTCCGGCCGTGATGAGTTCCACGACCTGCGAGTGCGTGACCTCGGAGGTCTTCACCTGGGCGGCCATCCGGCCGAGATAGAGCGCCGCGATCCGGTCGGAGACGGCGAACACGTCGTTCATGTTGTGCGAGATGAGCACGACGGCGAGGCCCTTGTCGGCCAGGCGGCGGACCAGGTCGAGGACCTGCGCGGTCTGCGCGACGCCGAGTGCCGCGGTCGGCTCGTCGAGGATGACGATCTTGCTGTTCCAGAGCACGGCCTTGGCGATCGCGACGGTCTGCCGCTGCCCGCCGGAGAGGCTGGACACCCGCTGGCGGAGCGACTTGACCGTACGGACCGAGAGGCTCTCCAGGGTCTTGGCGGCCAGTTCCTCCATCGTGGCCTCGTCCAGGATCAGGCCACTCCTGCGCTCCCGCCCGAGGAACATGTTCTGCACGATGTCGAGGTTGTCGCAGAGCGCGAGGTCCTGGTAGACGATCTCGACCCCCAGGGTGGCCGCGTCTCTGGGCCCGCCGACGTGGACCTTCTCCCCTTCGAAGAAGTACTGGCCGGCGTCGATCGGGTGGATGCCGCCGATGCACTTCACCAGCGTGGACTTTCCCGCTCCGTTGTCGCCGACGAGCGCGGTCACCTCTCCGGGGAACACGGAAAAGGCGACGTCGTGAAGGACCTGCACGGGACCGAAACTCTTGTCGATGCCGCGCAACTCCAGGACAGGTGCCTGGGACACGATGGACTACTCCGTTGCTCGGGGGCCGGTACGACCCGCTGGCCGGGCGCGGGCCGCCTCATGGGGCGCCCCGCCCCGGCCGCCGGGACGCGAGCCGTACGCGGCCGGGAGGGATGACCTAGCTGATTCCGGCCTCGGCGCACTTGTCGGCGAAGTCACCGGTGCACAGCTCGTCCTTGCTGACGTATCCGTCGGCCACGACGTCCTTGACGCTGTCGAAGAAGATGGCCTTCGGCGTGAGCAGGACGGCGGCGACGTCCTTGCCGGTCTCGGTGTCCTTGACGCTGCCGTTCGCGGCCGGCTTCTGGCCCTGGGCGAGGGCGATCGCGAGCTGCGCCGTCGCGTCCGCCTCCTGCTTGACCGCCTTGTAGACCGTCATGCACTGGTCGCCGGCGAGGATGTTCTGCAGGCCCTGCACGGTGGCGTCCTGGCCGGTGACGGGGACCTTGCCGTTGAGCTTGTTCTTCTTCAGCACCGAGATGGCGGCGTTGCCGAGGCCGTCGTTGGCCGCGAGAACACCGGCGATCTTGGGCGTGCTGGTCAGCATCTGCTCGAAGATCGTGCCGGCCTGGGTGTTGTCCCAGTCGGGAACGGACTGGTCCGGGCCCTTGACGTAGTCGCCGGCATCGTACTTCGGCTTGAGCACGCCGTCGTAGCCCTCCTTGAACAGGGTGGCGTTGTTGTCCGTCGGCGAGCCGTTCAGCTCGGCGATGATCGGCTTGTCGGCCTTCTTCTCGGTCAGGCACTGGACCAGGCCGTCGCCCTGGAGCTTGCCGACGGCGGTGTTGTCGAAGCTGACGTAGTAGTCGGCGTTGCCCCCCAGGGTGAGCCGGTCGTAGTCGATGGTGGCGACGCCCTGCGACTTCGCCTTGTCGAGAACGGCCTTGCCGGTGCCGCTGTCGAGGTTGACGATCGCCAGGACGGTGACGCCCCCGGTGATCATCTGGTCGGCGATGGTCTGGAAGGAGTTCTTGTCGCCCTGCGCGTTCTGGATCTCGTAGGCGACGCCCGCGGCCTTGAATGCCTCTTCGAGGTACTTGCGGTCGGCGGTCTCCCACCGGGCCGAGGACTTGCTGTCGGGAAGGATGACGCCGATCTTGCCGGTCGTGGCCGCGGAGGCGGAGGGTGCGTCACCGCCCTGCGCGGTGGTGGTGGTGTCACCGCTCTCGCCCCCGCAGGCGGTGAGACCGAGGGAAAGCGCCGCGCCCGCGGCGGCGATGCTGAGGATCCCCTTGCGCATTCTGCCTGGGTCCTTTCTCTGACACTGGGGGTCTGGTCTGGGCCGAGCTCTGCGCCGAGCCGGTACGGCGACGCTGGATCACAGCGGGCACCGTTCCGGTTGAATGTTGTTTGGCACAACGTAATCCACACCCAATGCTGTTGAAAGACACAGGAATGTAACGTTTGTTGTCCGCGGTAACAATCAAGAAACGTGCGGTCAACCGGCCTGCCCGGCCAGGCTCTGGAGGATGAGAGCGCACGCGGAGACGGCCGCCACGGCGAGGATGGCGGCGCGCGCCCGTCCCCCGTCCAGGTAGCGCCGGAGCGGCCCGGAGACGAGGAACCCGACGATCAGGAACGGGATCAGCCAGAGCCCGGCCACGATGGCCCGCTCGGGCAGCTTCCCCACCACGCGAAGGACGATCAATGACTGCGTGGCGCTCAGGAAGAAGAACATGGCGAGCGTCGCCCGGATCTGCGGCCCCTTGGCGCTCTGGTAGACCAGACCCATCGGCGGCCCGCCGATGCCCGTGGCCGTACCGGTGACCCCCGAGCAGAAGCCCGCCCCGGCCAGCGTGGCGGCGTTGCGCGGCACGCTCACGGCGCGCGCGCTGAGCCCGACCGCGATCACGACCATCACACCGACCAGAACGCCCAGCGTCCCCGTGCTGACGTGGACGACCACGAACGCTCCCACGAACGTGCCGGGCAGGCGGCCCAGTACGGCGAAGCCGAGCCCGCGCCAGTCCACCCTGCGCCACTCGACGGCCAGTGTGAACAGGGGAAGCGTGACGTTGACGACCTGGACGGCGCCCGGCATGACGGTCGGGTCGAGCAGCGTCAGCAGCGGGGCGGCGATCAGCCCGAGGCCGAAACCCACGCCGCCCTGGACGATCGCGCCGGCGCACACCGCCAGGCCGGCGATGAGCAGGAGATGAACATCGTGATCCATGTCAGCAGAGGCTAACCATCAGCCGAAACTCGCCTTTGTGCGCCGTACCCGACCGCCGTAAGCGACATTCCCGGGTAATCACCCAATGTAATCGAATCCTCTTGCGAGAGTAATCGGATGGTCACTAAACTCGTGTTGAGACGGAGTGGTAGACCGCTATGTAGATGCCGTCGTAGCCTCCTGTGTATGAGCACCGAACCCAAGACGACGACGATCCGGGTCAGCTTCGTCACCCGCGACGAGATCGCGAAACTTGCCGAACAGGAAGGGAAATCCATGACGGCAGTGGTGGACGACGCCATCAGGGAACATCGGAGAAAGCTCCGCTGGCAGCAGGTGGCGGAGCAGATGGAGCGGACCAGGAGAGAGGACCCCGAAAGCTGGGCCGAATATCTCGCCGAGCAAGAGCTATGGCTGGGCGGCCCTTCGCCGACGCAGCGCATAGCCCCCGAGTGGGAGGGGCTGATCACGCCCCTGGAGGAGGGCCATGCGGATCCGGCAGGGTGACATCTGGTGGGCCGATCTCGGTGAACCCGCGGGCCGGGAACAAGGATATGTCCGGCCCGCGCTCGTGATCAGCAACGATCGCACGAACGGAACCGTGTGGGATCCGGTGCTCGCCGTCCCCCTCACCACGCGGTTTCGCGGCTGGGATACGCACATTGAGATAGAGCCGGAAGGAACCGGTCTGCCGAAGCCCAGTTGGGCGATGGCCGAGCAGGTGAGGGCGATCTCGCCCACACGATTCGGGTCAAGGATCGGCGGTGTCTCCCCCGAGGTGGTGTCAGAGATCGCCGAGTGGGTGCACGAGATGCTGTAAAAGCACCGGAGCCGTCCGGGCAGAGGTTGTCCTGCCCGGACGGCTCCGGCCTGTTCGAGGTTGGATGCCCCCGCTCACGTCCCCGAGAGAGATGGTCGGGGCACGTCCCGGCCGCCAGGAAGGGCGGCCGGGCTCCGGCGTTCCTCCGCTCAGCTCTTGGCGAGCAGAGAACGCAGGACGTACTGCATGATCCCGCCGTGGCGGTAGTAGTCCGCCTCGCCGGGGGTGTCGATCCGTACGACGGCCTGGAACTCGATGTCCCCTGCGCGCACGGTCACGGTGGCGGGAGTGGCGCCCATGTTCAGCTCCTCGACCCCGACGATGTCGAAGGTCTCCTCGCCGGTCAGCCCCAGGGAGGCCGCGCTCTCGCCCTCGGGGAACTGGAGCGGCAGCACGCCCATGCCGATGAGGTTGGAGCGGTGGATGCGCTCGTAGGACTCGGCGATGACGGCGCGGACGCCGAGCAGCGCGGTGCCCTTGGCGGCCCAGTCGCGGGACGACCCGGAACCGTACTCCTTGCCCGCCAGGACCACCAGCGGGATGCCCGCGGCCTGGTAGTTCTGCGACGCGTCGTAGATGAACGACTGCTCGCCGCCCGCGGTGAAGTCACGGGTGTACCCGCCCTCCACACCGTTCAGCAGCAGGTTCTTCAGCCGGATGTTGGCGAAGGTGCCGCGGATCATCACCTCGTGGTTGCCACGGCGGGAGCCGTACGAGTTGAAGTCCTTGACCGCGACGCCGTTCTCCCGGAGGTACTGCCCGGCGGGCGAGTCGGCCTTGATCGATCCGGCCGGCGAGATGTGGTCGGTCGTGACCGAGTCGCCGAGCAGGGCGAGCACCCGGGCGCCGGAGATGTCCGTCACCGGCTGCGGCGTGGCGGGCATCCCGTCGAAGTACGGCGCCTTGCGCACGTAGGTCGAGGCGGGGTCCCACTCGAAGGTGTCGCCGGTCGGGATCGGCAGCGACTGCCAGTTCTCGTCGCCCTTGAACACGTCGGCGTAGTCCTGCAGGAACATCTCCTGGCCGATCGACTCGGCCACGACGGTGGAGACCTCCTCCGGCGCGGGCCAGATGTCCTTGAGGAACACCGGCTTCCCGTCGTCGCCGACGCCGAGCGGTTCGTTGTTGAGGTCGATGTCCATCGTGCCGGCCAGCGCGTACGCGACGACGAGCGGCGGGGACGCCAGGTAGTTCATCTTGACGTCGGGGTTGATCCGGCCCTCGAAGTTGCGGTTGCCGGACAGCACCGCGGTCACCGCGAGGTCGGAGCTCTGCACCGCGGCCGAGATCTCCTCGGGCAGCGGGCCCGAGTTGCCGATGCAGGTGGTGCAGCCGTAGCCGACCAGGTTGAAGCCCAGCTTGTCCAGGTAGGGCTGGAGGCCGGACCGCTCGAAGTAGCCGGTGACGACCTGGGACCCGGGAGCCAGCGACGTCTTCACCCAGGGCTTGCGGGACAGGCCCTTGTCCACGGCGTTCTTGGCGAGCAGGGCCGCGCCGAGCATGACGTACGGGTTGGAGGTGTTCGTGCACGAGGTGATCGCGGCGATCACGACGGCGCCGTGGTCGACCTCGAACGACGTGCCGTCGGCCAGCGTGACCGGGGTCGGCCGGGACGGGCGCCCCCCGTTCAGCCTGGCGGCGTGCGGGGCGTCGCCGTTGCCGCCGTGCGAGATCGCCGGCGAGTCCGAGGCCGGGAACGACTCGGCGGACGCCTCGTCGGTCGGGCCCTGGATGCTGTCACCCGGCACGTAGTCGCGAACGGCGGCCCGCCAGGCCTCCTTGGCCGTGGCCAGCGCGATGCGGTCCTGCGGGCGCTTCGGCCCGGCGATCGACGGGACGACGGTGGCCAGGTCCAGCTCGATGTACTCGGAGAAGACGGGCTCGGGCGCGGACGGGTCCAGCCAGAGGCCCTGCTCCTTGGCGTACGCCTCGACGAGGGCGACCTGCTCGGCCGACCGGCCGGTGAGCGTGAGGTAGCTGATCGTCTCGCCGTCGATCGGGAAGATCGCGCAGGTCGAGCCGAACTCGGGGCTCATGTTGCCGATGGTGGCGCGGTTGGCGAGCGGCACGCTGGTGACGCCCTCGCCGTAGAACTCGACGAACTTGCCGACGACGCCGTGCTTGCGCAGCATCTCGGTGATCGTGAGGACCAGGTCGGTGGCGGTGGCGCCCGCGGGCAGCTTGCCGGTCAGCTTGAAGCCGACCACGCGCGGGATCAGCATCGAGATCGGCTGGCCGAGCATCGCGGCCTCGGCCTCGATGCCGCCGACGCCCCAGCCGAGGACGCCGATGCCGTTCTCCATGGTCGTGTGCGAGTCGGTGCCCACGCAGGTGTCGGGGTAGGCCTTGCCGTCCCTGATCATGACGACCCGGGCCAGGTGCTCGATGTTCACCTGGTGGACGATGCCGGTGCCCGGCGGGACGACCTTGAACTCGTCGAACGCGGTCTGGCCCCAGCGCAGGAACTGGTAGCGCTCGTGGTTGCGCTCGTACTCGCGCTCGACGTTGCGGACGAAGGAGTCCGGCCCGCCGAAGAAGTCGACGATGACGGAGTGGTCGATGACCATCTCCGCCGGAGCGAGCGGGTTGATCCTCGCGGGGTCGCCTCCCAGGTCGCGCACGGCCTCGCGCATGGTGGCGAGGTCGACGACACAGGGCACGCCGGTGAAGTCCTGCATGATCACGCGCGCGGGGGTGAACTGGATCTCGACGCTCGGAGCGGCGTTCGGGTCCCAGCCCGCGAGGGCGCGGATGTGGTCGGCGGTGATGTTCGCGCCGTCCTCCGTGCGGAGCAGGTTCTCCAGCAGGATCTTCAGGCTGTACGGGAGGCGCGCCGACCCCTCGACGGCGTCCAGCCGATAGATCTCGTACGACGCGTCACCGACGCGCAACGTGTCACGGCTGCCGAAGCTGTTCTCGGACACGACGTTTCGCCTCCCCAGGTTCCGGGCTGTCACAAAGCTGGCCTCTGCATCCTCCCGCACCTTCGGATCGCGTCCGACAGTTAGGTTCACCTAACTCGGTGCCAGAGAGTGTCTCGACATCAAGATATCTCGGTAGATATCTTGATATCAAATTAACCATCCGGGAATGGCGTCCGGACGGTGCGTCGGCGGCGTCCAGCTGGCGGGGCCCAGCGTCCAGGTGGCGGAGCCCAGCGTCCGGATGGCGCGGCGGCATCGCCCTCCCGGCGCGCTCAGTCCATCACGAGGCGGAACTCGTGCACGGTGTCGTACCTCTGGCCAGTGGCCAGCCGCACCTCTCCGCTCTTCTGGCCGTACACGATCGACCACTGCGTGTGGCCCTGCCGGACGTCGGCGAGCAGATCCATCGCCTGGTCGTCCGATGCCTTGCCGCCACTGCTCTCCAGGGCCTCGCTCAGCGTCCGGTAGCGCTGATCGGCCCGGCGACTCTCCTCCGTGGACGTCGCCAGGGTGAAGTTCGTCATGGCCTGCCACGGGCCCTCGCCGCGCCGTACCACCATCTCGCCGCCGGAGAACTCGACGACCGCCGACCGCCCCTGCGCGTCGGCGAACATGTAGTGCAGCGGCGGGCTGTCGCTGAAGTCGACGTTGTACCGGCCGAAGACGGCGATCGCCTCGTCCACCGTCGCGGCCCCGTCCAGCACGAGTCGCATGACGCGGACGCTGCCGACGGTACGCCGCTTGGCGTCGAAGGTCGGCTTCGCCTCGGGCACGGTGGCCATGCCCACGACCAACCCCCTGGAGTTCATCCCGTCGAACGGCAACAACGGAGCCTGGAGGAGCGCCTTCCTCCCGGCCTCGGTGGTGAAGCCGGCGTCCGACCTCAGCCCGAGGTACGACACGTCCACCATGGACACCGACGCGTACCCGTCCGGCGGGGAGGTGAACAGCAGCAGCGCGGGCTGGTGGTCGAAGTCGAAGTTCCGGCCGAACACCGGGTCGGCCGGGTCGCCGTGCGCGGCGAACAACGAGCATCCGAAGGTGGTCGGCGTCAGCGCGGGCGCGATCGTCGCCAACCGGTCGTACCCGCCCCTGTAGGTCATGGTCCACAGCGGGTGGTCGTCGACCTTACGGAGGCTCGCCAGCGTGGCGGCCTGATCGCGGGACAGGGGCCCCCTGCCGGTCGCGGACGTGGACGTTGACGGGGGGCGGGCCGCGTCGCCGGTGAGGGACGGCGTGACCTGACCGTCCGGGGACGCCGCCGGCACGACTCCGGTCCCGCAACCGGCGAGCGCCGCCGCGGCGAGCAGGAGCACGCCCGCGCCCCTGACGGTGGTCCTGACGACTGTCCCGGCGGCGGACTTGGGTGCGGTCCCGGATGCGGCCCTGGAGGCTTTGCCCATGCCGCCATGATGTCCCGCCGTGGCCCCGTCCGATCAACGTTCTGACCGGTTTTCCGGTGAATTCAGCCGATCGGCCGGGAGTTCCGGCGCTCGCGGCCGTCACCGGAGCGCGCAGGACGCCGGAACGTCAGGCGGCGGGCATCAGCCGCAGGCAGAGCAGGGCGACCACGGCCAGCGAGAGCGCGGGAGCGAGGATCTTCTGCTCGAACGCCTTCCCGGTCTTGAACCCGATCTTGTACGGCAGGACCCAGCGCCCCTTGATCGGCCACAACACCGGACAGCCGTGCTCGGTCATGCAGTCGCCGAAGACGTGCGTCAGGCAGCCGACGCCGATCGCGACCCCGAGCCAGGCGTACTGGACCCCCAGCAGGTAGAAGGTCGTGAAGACGCCCGCGGTGAGGAAGACGTTGACCGCCGCGGACGTGAGCGTCTTCCCCGGCACGCCGATGCCGATCGCGCGCAGCGCCAGACCGACCATGAGGACCACGACGACGTCGCGCCCGATCGGGTAGGCGTCGGCCAGGAAGTGCACGCCGAGGCCCATCGCGATGGCGAACAGCAGCGAGTGGGTGGCGTGCCGGTGGCCGCCGCTGATGAAGTTGACGCCCTTGCTCAGCCAGTAGGTGACCGGCCCGAAGGTCTGGGCGATCGTGGCGCTGGGATGGTCGAGGTCCGGCAGCATGGCGGCGCCCGCGCAGACCAGCGCTCCGGCGATCAACTCGGTCGGGCTGAGCACGTTGGCGGTCACGGGGGCGAGCTCCGGCGCGATGACGGCCGGGAGCGCGGCCAGCCCGGGCGCGACCCCGAGCCACACGACCGCTCCGCTCAACGAGTGCGAGTGTCCCATCATGTCCAGATCACGCCTGGCAATGCTACGGGAAAGGGACGACAAAATCGATCTTTACCCTGGGTGGCGCGTTCCAGCGCGAAACGGATGTGACAGCAGGCGCCTCCGGGAGCGGAGTCACCGGGGCGGCACCCCTCTGGAGCCGTGGGATCGACGCCTACGGGCCCTGGGCGACGCCGTCAGGAGGAGGAGAAAACGAAGACGGGATCGTTCCGCTCCAAGAGCACCCCCCAGCCCTCTCAGAGCAGAACAATCCCGTCTATTGGTCGCAACGCTTCGGTGTCGAGCCGTGTTCCCGGGAATTGCGGCGAATTCTTGTGATCTAGGTCACGACCCCGATGACCTGGCCAGTTCCGCTGTGGTGACGGTTCTCAGGAACGGGATCGGGAGCAGCGCCACCGTCACGGCGAACAGCGCGAAAGCCGCCCGGAGTCCGAAGATCTCCGCGAGCAGCCCGCCGAGGGCCGCGCCCAGTGGGAGCGTTCCCCACCCGAGGAGTCGGGCCGCCGCGCCGTACCTCCCGAGGAGGCGGTCGGGCACGAGCGCCTGCGCGATCGTGCGGGCGTTGACCGTCCAGAGCGTCCCGCCCATGCCCCCGGCGAAGGCCGCGGCCGCCACCGCCCAGGCAGCCGGGAAGACCGCGGGCACGCCCATCATGAGGAACGTTCCGACGAGGTCGGCGAAGAGCGCCCACCGGACGCCCAGCAGGCGGTTGATCACCGAGACCAGTCCCGCGCCGGCCAGCCCGCCCAGCCCGATCCCGCTGATCAGGAACCCGTACTCGGCGGCGTCCGCCTCCAGCACCGAGGCGGCGTAGGACGGCAGCAGCGCCAGCCACGCGCTCCAGGACGCGGCGAGCACCGCGATCGTCAACGTGAGGGTGCGCAGCAGACGGTGCCGCCACACGAAGACGAGCCCCTCCCGGATCTCAGCGATCACGCCGCCGACGCCGGACGCCGCACCGCCACCTTCCCCGTCACGGCCCACTTCCCCACCACGGCCCACTTCCCCACCGCTGCCCGCTTCCCCGGTACGGCCCGGCGAGGCGGGGGCGGGGCGGAACCGGCCCACCAGCATGGCGACGAGCACCGCGCCGACCGCGAACGCCACCGCCGCGGAGCCCAGCGCGACCGCCGCGCCCAGGCCCACGAGGAGCCCGCCCACCGCGGGACCGCAGAACTCGTTGGCCAGCGTCTCGGCCCCGGCGATCCACGCGTTGGTCCGTGCCCGCCGCTCCGCCGGTACGGCCGCGGGGACCAGGGCGCCGCTCGCCGTGTTGGCGACGACCTCGGTGAGCCCGACCACGAGCCCGCACGCGTACAGGACGGGCAGCGAGCTCGCGTCGGCCGCGACGGCGACGAGCAGGCCCGCGACGGCCGCCAGCCGGACGAGGTCGGCCACGATGACGAGCCTGCGCCGGTCCGCGCGGTCGGCGAGCACGCCCACCGGAAGCGAGACGAGCAGCCACGGAAGCGTGAGCGTGAGTCCGACCAGGGCGACCTGCCCCGGCGAGCCGCCCAGCCCCACGGCGAGCAGCGGCAGCACGATCTTCAAGACCCCGTCCGCCAGGTTCGTCATCGCCGTGAACGCGACGAGCACGACCTCGTTCCTGCGCGCCCGGGCGAACTCGCCGGGCCCGGCGCCCGACCCCGCCGCTCCACGTCCCGTCTCTCCGGGTCCGGCCTTCCCGGGTCCGATCACCTCCGCGCCGGCAGGCGCCGCGCCCTCGACGTCGGCGAAAGCGGCTGACACGCCATCCTCAACCATCAACACCACCAAAACTATTTAGGTGGTGTCAGCATAGCGCCCCCGGCCGATCCGGCGAATCCGGACCGGCCCACGACGTGCAAGGACGGCGAAACCGCACACAAGGGTTGCTCACGTAATGTTCTCGATATATCGTCGAAGCATCGCAGAACAATCGAACACATGAGGAGAACCATCATGAATCCGGCGTATGCCATGGGCGGGCCGTGGGCCCGTCCGCACCACCACCTCCGCAGAGGGATGCGGCACGCGGTTCGCGAGGCGATGCTCAGGGGTGCCGCGGCCTGGCACTCCGGGCACCGCGAGGGCATGCCGCACGGCAACCCCGGCGCGCACGGAGAGCACGGCGAGGGCGGCCCGCACGAGCACCGGCACCGCGGGGGTCCGTGGGGGCGCGGTCCCTGGGGCGGCGGTTTCGGTCCCGGAGGCCCGTTCGGCGGGCCCGGCTTCCCGTTCGGCGGGCGCGGTTTCGGCCGGGGGCGCAAGGCCAAGCGGGGCGACGTCCGCGCCGCGATCCTCGCCCTGCTCGCCGAGGAGCCGCGCAACGGCTACCAGATCATCCAGGAGATCGCCCAGCGCAGTCAGGGCGGCTGGAAGCCCAGTCCGGGCGCGGTCTACCCGGCGCTCCAGCAGCTCACCGACGAGGGCCTGGTCCGCGCCGACGAGACCGAGGGCCGCAAGACGTTCCGGCTGACCGAGGCCGGCCTGGCCTACATCACCGAGCATCAGGACGAGGTCCGCGCTCCCTGGGAGGAGATGACCCCGGACATCGGTGACAACGTGCACGAGCTGCTCGACCTGTCCCGCCAGGCCGCCTCGGCCTTGTTCCAGATCGCGCAGACCGGCAGCGAGGGCCAGGTCAGGCAGGCCAGGCAGGTGCTGGCCGAGACCCGCCGCAAGCTCTACCACATCCTGGCCGACGGCGACCCCGACGAGGAGTGACCCGAGATGGCCTCCTCCCTCAGGACCACACCGCAGGTTTCCCCGTTCGGAGAGGTCAGGTGATCGACATGGCGCCGTCCGAGCGACCGCCGACGCCGCGCGACGGGCTCCGCGTCGGAGACCGGGAGCGCGACGAGGTGACGGCGGCCCTGCACGACGCGTTCGTCCAGGGCCGCATCACCCGCGAGGAACTGGACGAGCGGCTCGGCGCGACCCTCGCCGCCCGGACCGAGGGCGATCTCCGCCAGGTGACCGCCGACCTTCCCGGTGCACACGGCTCCCCCGGCCCGTCGGCCGGCGGGTACGGCTTCCCCGCCCCGTGGGCCGGCGGCCGTGGACCGGGTCTCGGGCCGTGGAGCCACCGCGCGGCGGAGGCGCGGCGGCGCGGGGGCCCGCCGCCCGCCGCCTTCCTCGTCTTGTCGGCCCTGGTCGCCGTGTCCCTCGTGTCCGGCGCGATGTGGCCGCTGTTCGCCGCGTTCAAGCTGTTCTTCTTCGCCTGGATGGCGATGGCCCTGCTGGGGATGGTCCACCACCGCCGGTCCCACCGGCGTCCCCGGCACGGCGGCCGGATCGGGCCCTGACCGGCGACATCGCGTCCCCGCGAAGTCCCATCGAGTTCACGACTCGCACGCGGGAGGTCCGGCGTCCCCCCACCGGCCGGACTTCCCTCACGGGCCCTCACTCGCCACCGGACTTCCCGCGGGCCGCTGCTCCCCGTTCGCCGCTCGCTGCCCGTGGGTGGACCGGTCGCCGAGTTGTGCCGCGCGGCAACAACGCGCAGAACATCGTGCTCCCCTCCGATGGCCTTGCCATGACACGTTCCAGGGGATGCACGGCTATGTGGGGAACTCGGCTGAAAGAGGTGGTCCCATGGAGGTCTTTCCCGACATCCCGCTGAGCGCCTGGTCCGACAGCAAGGCCACGGTCCACCGGTTCGCGCAGATCGTCGGCAAGATACGCCTGGCCGAGGGCGTCCGCCGCAACCACTGGTGGAACGTCCCCTTCCACCTGACCGGGCGGGGCATCACCACGCGCCCGATGGGCGGCGTGGGAGACATCCCCGTGTTCGCCATCGACTTCGACTTCGTCGACCACAGGCTCGTGGTGAACGTGATCGACGGCCGTACCGCCTCGTTCTCGATGCCCGGCCGTTCCGTGGCGTCCTTCTACCGGGAGTTGTTCCGCATCTTCGACCGGCTCGGCGTCGACGTGTCCATCCGGGCGACGCCCTTCGACCTCGACGACGACATCCCCTTCGCCGAGGACACCGTCCACCGGGCCTACGACACCGCCATGGTCACCCGCTACTGGCAGGTCCTCAGCCAGGTCGCCCAGGTGCTCGAACGCTTCGCGGCGGACTTCTCCGGCAAGGTCAGCCCGGTCCACCATTTCTGGCACACCTTCGACATCGCGGTCACCCTGTTCTCCGACAAGAAGGTGGACCAGGGACCGGAGGTGGACTCGGTCACCCGCGAGGCCTACTCCAGGGAAGTGATCAGCGCGGGATTCTGGTTCGGCGACCCCAACCTGCCCGAGCCGGCCTTCTACTCCTACACCGCGCCGGAACCGCCGGGCCTCGAACAGGAGCCTCTCCGACCGCCGGAGGCCCGCTGGACGCCGCTGCGGGGCAGCCACCTGGCGATCCTGCCCTACGCGGACGCCCGCGTGGCCGCCGACCCGCGCGGGACCGCGCTCGACTTCCTGCGCAGCGCGTACGAGGCGGGAGCACGCCGGGCGGGGTGGGACGTCGGCGCCGCCTACTGCCCCGGGGGCGTCACCGACCCGGTCGCGCTGCGGAACCTCCCTGCAGGCGGCGTGCGCTGAAAGAACGGCACCCGGCGGAGTGCCGACGCCCGCGCGGTGCCGACGAGTTCCGCCCGGAAGGTCAGGAGGAACGGCGTAGCAGGCGCATCTGGGCCGCGATGCCGTCCAGGCTCCAGTGCGCGTTGAGCCCGCTGGGGTTCGGCAGCACCCACACCTCGCTGCCCGCGATCTCCTCCTCCTGGCGTCCGATCTCCGCCTTCTTCCGCCCGAAGCCGAGACGGTACGCCGACACCCCGGCCACGGCCACGACCCGCGGGCCGGTCTCCGCGACCAGACGCGAGAGCCGTAGGGCGCCCTGCCGCAGTTCCTCCGCCGAGAGCTCGTCCGCGCGGGCGGTCGCGCGGGGCGCCAGGTTGGTGATGCCGAGGCCGTAGCCGGGAAGCAGGTGCTGCTCGGACGGCACGAGCCTGCGGGGCACGAGGCCGGACAGGTGGAGTGCGGGCCAGAACCGGTTCCCCGGCCGGGCGAAGTGGTGGCCCGTCGCGGCCGAGTAGAGGCTCGGGTTGATGCCGCAGAAGAGCACGTCGAGACCGGGCCCGAGCACGTCGTCGATCGTGGTGTCCCGCGCGGCGTCGAGATCGGCGCGGGTCGGCGGCACGGCGGGAGGCACCCTCCGATGCTAACCGCGTTCCAGTCGCCCCCGCCGGGGTAGAGGACGGCCACAAGATCGTCGGGCCGTCAGGGGGACGGATGAGGGCGATGCCGGTTTCCGGCACACGGGGGACCCTGAAGCGGGTCGTCTTCATCGCGGCGGCCGCCGCCATCGGCGGCTTCCTCTTCGGCTACGACAGCGCGGTGATCAACGGTGCCGTCACCGGTATCCAGAAGCGGTTCGCCGTCGGGAACGTCGAGATCGGCGCGACCGTGTCCTCGGCGCTGCTCGGGTCCGCCCTCGGCGCCTGGTTCGCCGGATCGCTCGCCGACCGCCTGGGGAGGCTGCCGGTCATGCGGATCGCGGCCGGCCTGTTCGCGATCAGCTCCATCGGCTCGGGTCTGGCGTTCGCCATCTACGATCTGGCGGCCTGGCGGGTCCTCGGCGGCATCGCCATCGGCATGGCCTCGGTGATCGGTCCCGCGTACATCGCCGAGGTGGCTCCCGCCGCCTACCGGGGCAGGCTGGGCTCGTTCCAGCAGCTCGCGATCGTCCTGGGCATCGCGGTGTCCCAGCTCGTCAACTACGTGCTCGCGGAGGTGGCGGGCGGCGACGTCCGAGGCGTGCTGGCCGGTCTCGAGGCGTGGCGGTGGATGCTCATCGCGTGCGTCGTGCCCGCGAGCGTCTACCTGACCCTGGCGCTGCTGATCCCGGAGTCCCCCCGGTTCCTCATCGCCGCACGCCGCCTGGACGAGGCGCGTACGGTCCTGGCCCGGGTCGAGGGCGAGACGGTGGACCTCGACGGCCGGGTCGCCGACATCGAGTCGGTGCTTCGGAGCGAGCGGCGGCCCCGCCTCTCCGACCTTCGCGGCCACCGGCTGGGCCTGCTGCCGATCGTCTGGGCCGGGATCGTCCTTTCGATGTTCCAGCAGTTCGTCGGCATCAATGTGATCTTCTACTACTCGTCCGCGCTGTGGCAGTCGGTCGGCATCAGCCAGAGCGGCTCGCTGCTGATCAGCTTCTCCAGCTCGGTCATCAACATCGTCGGCACGCTCATCGCGATCGCCCTGGTGGACCGGATCGGGCGCAGGCCGCTCCTCATCACCGGCTCCATCGGCATGGCGCTGTCGCTCGCCACCGCCTCATGGGCGTTCAGCTCCGCGGTGAAGGTCGGCGCGACCGTCACGCTGCCCGGCGACAGGGGCGCGATCGCGCTGGTTGCGGCGAACCTCTTCGTCCTGTTCTTCGCGCTGTCCTGGGGCGTGGTGGTGTGGGTGCTCCTCGGCGAGATGTTCCCGAACCGCGTCCGCGCCGCCGCGCTGTCGGTGACCGCCGCCGCCCAGTGGCTGGCCAACTGGCTGGTCACGGTGACGTTCCCCAGCCTGTCCGCCTGGAACCTGCCGGTCACCTATCTGATCTACGCGTTCTTCGCCGCGCTGTCCGCGGTGTTCGTGGTCCGCTGCATCCGCGAGACGAAGGGCCGCGCGCTGGAGGAGATGGGCTGACCGAGCCGGACCCGCACCACGAGATCGTGTACGGCCGCGCCGGCCGTGGCGGCGTCGGGAAGCTCCGACGTCTCCCTCGCCTCCTCCAGCGACGCGGTGAGCGCCCGCACGTCGTGCGCGAGCCGTACGGGATCGGGACCGTCGCCGGGCAGCGGGCCGTGCTCGGCCGAGCGCTTGGCCTCGACCAGATCCGGCAGGTACGGCGGCCCCTCGGGGAACAGGCGGGTCAGGTCGGCGACGACCTCGCCGGAGCGCATGAGACGCAGCCCGGTCAGCAGCACCCGGAACGTGTACAGCAGGGGCTTGAGCTCGCCGATCCGCTCGAAGAGCCGCCACTGGGTCCGGGCGAAGCCGAGGTAGTGATGGGCGTGGTGCCGGGTCAGGCACGCCGGGGCCAGCGCGACCAGCTCCTCGTGGACGGCGGACGACGCCACCACGAGCGGGGACAGGAGCTGCTCCATCACATAGCCGTTCCTGGTCAGCAGCAGGCGGCAGAACTTCACCAGATCATGGGTGACGAGATCGACCTCGACGCCGTCCCGCTCCCATGACCTGCTGATCGTCTCCTCGCCGGTACGCAGGCCGACGATCTCCTCGACGGGGAGCGCGTGCGTTCCGCGCAGGTCCACATCCGAATCCCGCGAGGGGAACCCGTACAGGTGGGCGCCGCTGATCGTCGCGAACAGCAGGGGGTAGGGCTCCTCGGCGCAGACCTCCGCGAGCCAGGCGGGCGGGATCACGGTCACAGGGCACTCCTACGCACATCGACGAGGAACTCCTCGACCGTGGCCCGGTCGGGCTCCGCGGGCAGCACGCCGGACCCGCCGGACCCGGGCCCGCCTGGTGTCCCGCCTCCGTACGCGGCGCGGGCCGGGTCGGCGACGAGGCCGGCGAGCAGGTCGTCACGCCAGCGCACGATCTCCGGCCACGGGACCTCGCCGCGGCGCACGGCGAGCAGCCGCTCCCGGTGCTCTGCCATGTCCACCAGCGGCTCGCCCTCGCGCATCAGGTGCCGGCCGCTGATCAGCAGCCTGATCATGTGCATCACCTGCTTCCATTTCGGCCTTTCCGGAGTAATCCGCCGGAACTGGGTGTCGGCGTACCGGATGAAGCTCCTCTCGGCCCGTACCGAGAGGAACGCCTTCCTGATCGCCAGCAGCCGGGCGCCGGTCTCGGTGACGTGCTCGACGTGCGGCGACCAGAGGCACTCCAGGACGGTGGGGTTCGCCTCCAGGGCGAGCGCGCAGAACCGCTCGACCTCCCAGGAGAACTCCTCCGGCCGCGGACCCTCCACGTGGGTCGGCGGCTTGTCCAGGCGCCAGAACATCGGCGTGGGCGCCACGAAGACGCCCCGCCGGTCCACGTCGCTGGCCGCGGTGGCCAGACCGTACGCCCGTGACCCGATGACCACGGAAAGGATCAGGTGCCGGGGCACCAGACCGTCCGGCCCGGCACCGTCCGGCCCGGCACCGTCCGGCCCGGCGCCGTCCGGCCCGGCACCGTCCGGCCCGGCGCCGTCGTCCCCACGCTCGCCCGGCATCCCGGCTCCCCCGAGCTCTGGCCCGCCGATCCGTTCCGGGGTCACAACCGCGGATCCACGGGCTCGGACTCCAGCGCGAGCACGGCGAAGACCGGCTCGTGGACGCGCCACAGCGGCTCGCCCTCGGCGAGACGGGTGAGCGCCTCCAGGCCGAGCGCGTGCTCCCGCAGCGCCAGCGAACGTTTCCTGCCGAGGAACCGGTGCCGCAGCACGTCCAGCGACTCGGTGTAGTCCGGGCCGTAGATGATCCGGAGGTACTCGCGCCCGCGCACCTTGACGCCCGGCTGGACCCGGCCCGTCGTGTGGTCCACCGGCTTCACCACCATGCCCTCGCCGCCGGCCTCGGTCAGCTCCGACCACCACCGGATCGCTTTCGCCCGCTCCTCCTCGGAGTCCAGCGAAACGAACACGTGCCTGGTCGGCGCGAGCAGGGACACGCCTGGCTCCGGCTTCAGCCGGGACAGCAGGTCCAGGTGCCAGGAGTGCGGCTCGCTCACGGCCGTCGCCCGCCCCTCGCACGCGAGGATCTGGAACGGCGCGAGCCGTACGCCGTCGAGACCGGACACCGGCCAGCAGTACCGCGCGTACGCGTCACGGAAGCGGGCGGCGTTGTCCTGGCGACGGCGGGTGCGCTCCAGCAGGTCACCCACGTCGAGACCGCGCGCCGCGGCCGAGGAGAGCACCGCGACCGCGTCGGGCAGCGCGGCCCGCGCCGCCGCCCCGACCGAGGCGTACTGGCCGCGGATCAGGGCCTCCGCCTTCGCCGACCAGGGCAGCAGCTCGCAGTCGAGCACCACCCAGTCCGAGACCAGCTCGTCCCAGAGGGGGCGCACCTCCGCGCGCAGCCGGTCGATCAGCTCGCCCATGCGATGGTCGCCGAAGAACGGCCGGCCGGTGCGGGTGTAGACCGCGCCCGCGCTCCCGTCGGTGACGCCGAACCGCTTGGCCGCCACCTCCGGGGTCCGGGCCAGTACGGCTATCGCCCGCGACCCCATGTGCTTCTCCTCGCACACGACGCGGGTGACACCCGCCCTGGCGAACTCGTCGAACGCCTCCGCCGGGTGTTCGAGGAAACCGTCGAGCGTGGACGTTTCCGGCGGCGCCATGGTCGGCGGCAGGTAGACCAACCAGTGGGGGTCCACCGCGAACCGGCTCATGATCTCCAGAGCGGCGGCGGCGTTCTCCTCCCTGATCTTGATCCGGCCGCCGAACCTCGTGTCCACGTAGCGGGTACCGCTCACGTCGCCGATCCGCAGCGCGGCCGGGTCCCGGCCCACCGGCGCCCCGATCGGCCGGACCGACTCGTACCAGACCCGCTCCGCCGGTACGGAGACCAGCTCACGCTCGGGGTAGCGCAGGGCGGTCAGCCTGCCCCCGAAGACGGCCCCAGTGTCCAGGCAGATCGTGTTGTTGATCCACTCCGGCTCCGGGACGGGCGTGTGGCCGTAGACCACCATCGCCCGGCCCCGGTACTCCTCGGCCCACGGGTAGCGGACGGGCAGGCCGTACTCGTCGGTCTCCCCCGTCGTGTCGCCGTACAGCGCGAACGCGCGCACCCGGCCGCTGGCACGCCCGTGGTAGGCCTCCTTGAGCCCGGCGTGCGCGACCACGAGCCGTCCCCCGTCCAGCCGGTAGTGGCTGATGAGGCCGTCCATGAACGCCCTGGCCTCCCGCTGGAACTCCTCCGGCTCGGCGGCGAGCTGCTCCAGGGACTCCTTGAGACCGTGCGCGACCCTGACCTTGCGCCCGCCGAGCGCGCGGACGAGCTTCTGCTCGTGGTTCCCGGACACGCACAGGGCGGTTCCGGCCGCGACCATGCCCATGACGAGGCGCAGCACGCCCGGGGTGTCGGGCCCGCGGTCGACGAGGTCGCCGACGAACACGGCGGTACGCCCCTCGGGGTGCACGGCGCCGACGGCCGTGACCTCCCAGCCGAGGGAGCGCAGCAGCGTCTCCAGCTCCGAGCGGCACCCGTGCACGTCGCCGATGATGTCGAACGGGCCGGTCAGCTCGGTCTTGTCGGTCCACGACTTCTCGTAGGTGACGACGGCCCGGTCGATCTCGTCCCCGCGCAGCACGTGGACCCGGCGGAAGCCGTCCCTGGACATCCGGCTGAGCGAGCGCCGCAGGTCCTTGCTCTGCCGCGTGATCACCCGTGGCCCGAAGTCCCGGTCCGGCCGTACGGCGTTGCGCTCGACGGCCACCTTCTCGGCGACGTCGAGCACGACGGCGTCGGCCAGCACGTCGTGGCTCTTGGCCAGCTCGACCAGCTTCTTACGCGCGTCCCACTGCACGTTGGTGGCGTCCACGACCGTGAGGAGGCCGCGCCGCAGGCGGGTGCCGACGATGTAGTGCAGCACGTCGAACGCGTCGGGCGTGGCCGACTGGTCGTTCTCGTCGTCCGAGACCAGACCCCGGCAGAAGTCCGAGGAGATCACCTGGGTGGGCGCGAAATGCCGGGCGGCGAAGGTCGACTTCCCGCTCCCGGAGACGCCGACGAGCACCACCAGCCCGGTCTCGGGGACCTTGACCTCAACCATCGCCCTCGCTCCTCTCCCCCGTCACGACGGCCGTGGTGCCCTCTGTGACGTCCCTCGCGGCGTTCTCTGCGGCGTTCTCTGCGGCGTTCTCTGTGGCTGTGGCGTCCTTCACGGAGTCCGCCGTCGCGTCCGCCTTCACGCTGAACACCGCCATCTGGGTGGGCGGCCCGACCTCCGGGTCGTCCTCACCCACCGGCCTGAACTCGACGTGGTACCCGTACCGGCCCGCCACCGCCGAGGCCCAGGAGGCGAACTCGGCCCTGGTCCACTCGAACCGGTGGTCCGGGTGACGCATCGCCCGGCCCCCGCCATGGACGCTGTCCAGGAAGTCGTAGCGCACGTTGTATTCCACGTTGGGCGTGGTCACGACGACGTGCGCGGGCTTCGCCGTACCGAAGACGACCCGCTCCAGGGCGGGCAGCCGGGGTGGATCGACGTGCTCGATCACCTCCATGAGGACGGCGGCGTCGTACCCGGCGAACCGTGGGTCGGCGTAGGTCAGCGCGCCCTGGAACAGCTCGAGGCGGGCCCGTTTCGCGTCCGGCATCCGGTCGAGCTTGAGCTTGCGCGCGGCGATGGCGAGTGCCTGCGTGGACACGTCGGTGCCCGCGATCCTCGCGAACACCGGCCGGGCCAGCAGCGCCGACACCAACTGGCCGGAGCCGCACCCGAGGTCGATCACCGTACGCGCCCCGAGTTCCTCCAGGACGGCGACGACGGCCTCTCTCCGCAGCACGTTCAAGGGGACGCGAACGTCCTCGGATCCGGCCGCGGCCCCCTCAGCGGGCGCGCCGTCGGCGACGGCCGCGAACGCGGCGGACGCGGAGACGGGTTCGTGCGCGGACGCGGGCACGGGCTCCGGTTCGGGACCAGACGCGGGAGCGGACTCCGCGAGCTCTCCCGCCTCCCCACCGGCCCCGCCGTCGGGCGTGAGCTCCTCGTCCAGAGGGGGCTCCAGGGCCTCCTCGACATCGTCACCGAGCTCGGCCAGCCGGGCGAAGGCGGTGCGCTCCAGTGCCCTGCGGCGGCCGAGGTAGCGCCGGGTGATCAGCCCCTTCTCCGGATGCACGGCCAGCCAGCCCTCACCCGCGCGGACGAGCTTGTCCACCTCGTCGCCCGCCAGCCAGTAGTGCTTGGCGTCGTCGAGCACCGGAAGCAGCACGTACAGGTGGTTGAGCGCGTCGGCCAGCCGCACCTCGCCGCGCAGCGACAGCCGTACGTACCGGGACTCACCCCACTCGGGGAATCCCTCGTCGAGGGGGACGGCGGTCGCCTCCACCTCCCAGCCGAGCGGCTCGAACAGCCGGCGGGCGAGAGCAACGCCGCCGCGGCACGGCAGCGCGGGAAGGCAGATCTCCAGCGGCATCGGATGCGCCGCGAGCTCGGGGCGCGCGTTGCAGCGCCCCGTCCTGGCCGTACGGAAGACGTCTCCGAGCGCCACCGCGAGCAGCGACGACGCCGCGTACGGACGGTCGTTGACGTACTGCCCCAGGCTGAAGTCCGGCGAGGTCTTGCCGCGCGAGCGCACGAGCCGGACCGGGTCCACTTCCAGCAACAACGCGGCCGTGCACCGCCGCTCCGTGGCCTCCGGATAGAAGACGCGGGCCGTGCCGAACGACTGGCCGAACTCCTG
Organism: Microtetraspora sp. AC03309; assembly: GCF_020826795.1. Lineage (NCBI taxonomy): Bacteria > Bacillati > Actinomycetota > Actinomycetes > Streptosporangiales > Streptosporangiaceae > Microtetraspora > Microtetraspora sp. AC03309. The sequence goes on from NZ_JADDIL010000029.1 coordinate 97,059, forward strand.
CACCCGTTCGGGATGCTTGTGCAGCAGGAAGCCGAGATCGGTCGCCGGGCCGGACGTCACGGAGGAAACGGTCGAGATCGTGAGAAGCACGGATTAAGCATTCCGTACCTTCTCTTTGTCTTTCCACCCGATTCCTCGTGATCCGTGACGTCCGTGCCCGGAGGACCGGAGGTCGCGGCGGGGATCACACGTGCGGCATGACCTCGGCCGCGATCAGTTCCAGGTGGTCGAGATCGGCGAGGTCCATGACCTGGAGGTACATCCGCTCCGCGCCCATCTCGGCGAACTTCCCGATCTTCTCCACGATCTCGGCGGGCGTCCCGGCGAGACCACCCTCCCTCAGGGCCGCCACGTCCTGGCCGATAGCGGCGGCGCGACGGGCGATCTCGGCCTCGTCCCTACCCGCGCACACGGTCTGCGCGGCCGAGTACACCATGGACTCCCGTCCGGCGGCCTCGCACGCCTCGCGCACCCGCCCGAAGGCCGACCGCGTCTCCTCCAGACTCCCGAACGGCAGGTTGTACTCGTCCGCGAACCGGGCGGCGAGCCTGGGCGTCCTGCGGGCGCCGCCACCGCCGATGATGATCGGCGGCCTGGGGCGCTGGACCGGCTTGGGCAGCGCCGGGGAGTCCTCCACCCGGTAGTGCACGCCCTGGAACGAGTACGGCTTGGCCGCGCCCCACAGCCCGGTGACGATCTCCAGCTGCTCCTCGAACCGCTCGAACCGCTCACCCACCGGAGGGAACGGGATGCCGTAGGCGGCGTGCTCGCGGTCGAACCAGCCCGTGCCCAGGCCGAGCTCGACCCGGCCGCCGCTCATCTGGTCGACCTGCGCGACGCTGATGGCGAGAGGGCCGGGCAGCCGGAACGTCACCGGCGAGACCAGGGTGCCGAGCCGGACGCGCGACGTCTCCCTGGCCAGACCCGCGAGGGTCACCCAGGCGTCCGTCGAACCGGGGCCGGGATCACCGGCCCCGATCCGTGCGTAGTGGTCGGAACGGAAGAACGCGTCGAATCCGAGCCGCTCCGTGGCCTGCGCCACCGCGAGCAGATCGTCGTACGTCGCGCCCTCTTGCGGCTCGGTGAAGATCCTCAGCTTCATCCGGTCATTATCTCCCCGGCCGTCCGGGCGTGGTTGATATGGTCCACGCATCATGCGCGTAAAGTAGCCACAATATGACTCAGGGTGGTGAACGGTGAATTCTGTACGGCGGGAGCGCGAGCCGGGAACACCTCCACGATCCCTGGTGGCCCTGGCCGCGACCGCCCTGGTCGCCTGCACCGGATACGCCCTCTGGCTGCTGCCCGCACAGGCCCGCCCCGACTGGTCCGCCACCCCCGTCGCGCATGTCCCCGAGCCGGGGGTGACCGCGAGCTCCGCCGTCGCGTTGCGCACGTCGGAGCCGGCCACGACGGAGCCGGCCACGACTGTCCCGGCGGTGACGCGGACCGGCGGCCCCTCCGGCTACGTCGTCTTCGTGGACGCCGTACGGGAACCCGAGTTCGACCTGGCCGAGGCCGCCCGCCGCACCGGGACCGGCTGGTACACCATCGGCCATCTCGCCGCCGGGCCGGACGGCTGCACCCCGCGCTGGGGCGGGATCACCGAGCAGGGCGGCAACCCCGTCGCCAACGGCATCGGCTCCCTCCGGGCGGGGGGCGGGGACGCCGGTCTCGCCTTCGGCGGCCCTTCGGGACGCGAGCTCTCCGCCACCTGCGCGGACATGGACCGCCTGCTGGCGGCCTACCGCCGCGTGATCGGCTCGTTCGCTCCCGCCGTCATCGACTTCGAGGTCCGTGACTCGTCGGACGCGACGGCGACCGGCCGTCGTGCGGTGGCGATCAGCCTGCTGCAGCGGGAAGCCGCAGCGAGCGGGCGCACGCTCGGCGTCACCTTCACGCTCCCCGCCTCGGAGTCCGGCCTCTCCGCGGCCGACAGCGCCATGCTGCGCACCACCCGGGCCGCGGGCGTCGACATCCGCGCGGTCAACCTGCTCGTGCCCTTCCAGCCGGGTGCGTCCGGCAACCTGCGCCGGCTGGCCGTCGCGGCCAGGACCGTCCACGCCCAGTTGCCGTACGCGCTGGATGTGGACGGCCGGGCGGGATGGCAGCGGATGGGACTCGTACCGGTACTGGCCGCGTCCCAGGATCTCGGTGCGGGCCAGGCGCGGCGGCTGGCCGCGTTCCGCGAACGGACCGGCCTGGCCTGGGTGTCCGTGCGCGGCGCCCGCCCCCGTGACGAGGTCGGCCGGATCCTGGACTCCACCGCGTCGTGACCTTTCCGCCACTGCTTCAATGAGGGAATGGACGCACGGCGGTTGCTGGGCGGCGCGCGGGTGGCCAGGCTCGCCACGGTGAGCGGTGCCGGGGTCCCCCATCTCGTGCCCATCACCTTCGCCCTCGACGGCGACACGATCGTCACGGCGGTCGACCACAAGCCGAAGACCACCACGAACCTGCGCCGGATCCGCGACATACGGGAGAACCCGAACGTGTGCGTGCTGGCCGACCACTACGCCGACAACTGGGACGAGCTGTGGTGGGTCCGGGCGGACGGATACGCCACGATCGCCGAGGACGACGCGGAGCGAGCCCCCGCCCTGGCCTCGCTCGCCGGGAAGTACGCCCAGTATCGGGACCGGCCGCCCGCGGGTCCCGTCATCATGATCCAGGTCACCGCCTGGAATTCCTGGTCGTACGCGTAGGAGGGGGCGGAGCCCGGCCGTCGGGCTCACGACACCCCGCTCCGGATCGCGGAGCGGGGTGCGGTGGGTCGGCCGCCGGCCGGGCGGAGGTCAGGCGCGGGCAGGAGCCACGGCGCGGGCCGCCTGGGCGCACGCGCGGCACGCGTCCACGCACTTCTGCATCATGGGGTCGCCGGAGCTCATGGGCATGGCCATCTCGGCACACCTGTCCGCGGCCCGGGCGCACATGCCGGCCATGTCCATGGCCATCGGCGACTGGCGCATCATCATGTCGCCGCACATGCGGGTCATGTCGGAGCAGTCCATCAGGGCGCCCATCATCGCCATGTCGGCGTGCTTGCCGCCCTGCTGGAGACAGTGCGTCATGGTCTGCTCACAACAGCTGTGGGCCTCCATGCACATGTCGATGCATTTCTGCATCTCCGATGTGATCTTCTTCTCCTGCTTCATGCTTCCCCCGTGATCGTGACCGCCCGCTCGTCGGGCCGCGTCGGAAGGTGTGCAGGAGCTTGGATTCCCCGTCCGAAGCGTCCGGATATACCGGTTTCGCTAATTTGATCACCATTTGCGGATGTTTTATGGCCATGCCGCTGGTTGCGATGATCAGCGGCGTCCGCGAGGTGCCCGCGGACCTGGCGGCGGCCACCGGCACGGCCGTCATGCGGCGACGTGGATCACGTCCTGGATGAACGGTCCATGATGAACTCCGCCGTCGCCCGCGCGGCCAGGGCCGGATGCGCGTCGGGACGGGTGACGGCGTGGGCCAGCACTCCGTCGATGAGCACGAGGAGTTGGTCGGCGCCGAAATCCGGGTCGGGATGGCCGTGCCCGGTCAGCTCGGCGGCGAAGAGCCGATGGAGCCCGTCCTTGTAGGCACGGGTCTCCGCGTGAGCGGGATGGCCCGGATCGGCGAGGGCGAGGTCGGCCGAGGTGTAGCGGCAGCCGCGGAACGACGGCCGGGTGGTGATCTTCTCCAGCTCGTCGAAGACGGCGAGCACGCGCAGGCGCGGCTCGTCACCCGCCGCGTCCATGACCTCGCGGTAGCGGGCCTCGCCGGGGTGGGTGCGCAGCACCTCGGCGATGAGCCCGTCCTTCCCTCCGAAATGCTGGTAGAGCGAGCGGCGCGCGACATCGGCCTCCTTGAGGATCGCGTCCACGCCGACGTGCACACCCTGCGCGTAGGTGAGGTCGCGGGCCGCGTCGAGCAGCCGCTGTCGCGGCCCCGGTCTCGTCGTCACGGATCGATTCTGGCACGGACTTGACAGTAGATCAACTGTTCTATCTAATCATCCGGCGTATCCCGATCGTTCTATCTACAGGAGCGGCCATGCCCCGCCCGGGCACTCTGCCCACCGTGCTGACCGGCGTTTTCATCACGATCCTCGATTTCTTCATCGTCAACGTGGCCATCCCCACGACCCAGCGTGACCTGCACGCCAGCACCGCCGCCGTCGAATGGGTGGTGGCCGGATACGCCCTGGCGTACGGCTCCGGCCTCGTCCTCGGCGGGCGGCTCGGCGACATCTTCGGCCGCCGCCGGATGTTCGCCGTCGGCTTGGCGCTGTTCACGCTCGCCTCGATCGCGTGCGGTCTGGCCCCCGACGCCGCCACGCTGGTCGTCGCCCGCGTGGCACAGGGCGCGGCGGCCGCGTTGCTCTCCCCGCAGGTGCTGGCCATCCTGCGCACCGCCTACAGCGGCACCGCCCAGGCCAGGGCCGTCAACGCGTACGCGTTGACGATGGGTCTGGCCGCGGTGTTCGGCCAATTCATCGGCGGCCTGCTCATCCAGGCGGACCTGTTCGGGCTGGGGTGGCGGGCCTGCTTCCTGATCAACGTGCCGATCGGCGTCGCCGCCCTCGCGGTCACCGGACGGCTGGTCCCCGAGAGCCGTCTCGACGGCGTGGTCCGGCTCGACCTCGGCGGCACCGCCCTCATCACGCTCGGGCTGGTCGCGACGCTGCTCCCGCTGATCGAGGGGCGTGAGCAGGGCTGGCCGATGTGGACCTGGCTGTCGTTCGCGTTCGCCGCCGTGCTCTTCCTCGCGTACGGCAGGCGGCGGCACCCGTCGCCCCTGATCGACCTGACCTTGTTCCGGGAGCGCGCCTTCACCGCCGGGCTGCTCACCTATCTCGCGTTCACGATGGGCATGTCCGCCTATTTCCTGATCTTCGCCCTGTACGCCCAGGAGGGCAGGGGGTTCGACGCACTCCAGGCCGGGCTGATCTTCCTGCCGATCGGCGGGGGCTACCTGGCCGCGTCACTGCTCGCACCCCGCCTCGTGGCCCGCTTCGGCCGCCAGGTGATCGCCGTCGGCGGGCTCACCAGGGCCTTGGGCCTGACCGCCCTCCTCGTCGCGGTCGGCGGGAACGCGCCGGTCGGATGGCTGCTTCCCGCGCTGATCGTCGACGGGTTCGGCATGGGTCTCGCACTCGCGCCGATCATGAGCACCGTCCTGGCCAGGGTGGCCCCGCACCACGCCGGGGCCGCCGCCGGCGCGCTCACCACGGCGCAGCAGGTCGGCGGGGCGCTCGGGGTCGGCATCGTCGGCATCGTCTTCTACGGCGGCCTGTCCGACGGCATGACGCGGGCCTTCCAGCACGGGCTGGTCTACCTGATCGCGGTCGCCCTGGCCGTCGCCGGACTCGTCCAATTGCTGCCACGCACCCCGCGCGCGCCCCGCGCCCGCGCTCAGTCCTTGACCAGGAGCGCGACGCACTCCACATGATGGGTCATCGGGTACACGTCTATCAGCAGAACCCGCACGTCAACCGCCATCCCCAGACCTTCTGCCGGGGGTCGTGCGCTCCTGGTGCGCGATGATCTTTGACCAGCCGCTCTCCACCGCGTCATGCGCGTCCGGAGCCGGGTGCGCGTACCGCCGTGTCGTCTGGATCGAGGAGTGCCGCAGCAACGCCTTCACGTCGTACAGCGGCACCCCCGCCTGAACCAACCGGCTCGCCGCCGTGTGCCGGCAGTCGTGCGGCGTGTAGCCCGGGACGGGTACCCGCTGCTGATCGGGCGGCAGGCCCTTGTTCGCCTTGGCGATCTTCTTGTTCGCCTTGGCGGTCGCCGCCTTCCAGGTGTGGTTCCAGTTCGGTCCCGACAGCGTCGGCCACTCCGGGCCGGTGCGGACCGGGCAGATGTTCCCCGGCGGCGCGTTCGCCCCGCCTCAGCACCCGCACCGCCGGTGCGCACCACGGCCCGGCCGGCCCCAGCGGTAGGGCCTCGCACACAGTCGAGCGCCCCGCACCCTGGCGAAAGGGGCGGGGCGCTCTGGTGTAGATCAGCAGGCCGGCTCCTCTATGAGCCGGCAGGTTGTTCGCGGTCCTCCACCAGATGGCAAGAGCCAACCGATCGTGGACGTTCAGGTCCTGCGGATCGGAGTCCCTCCGCCGTTCCTCCTGCCGATCGTTGAGTGCGGCAACGGCGCACGCCACCGATTTCTAATTGAGTGAGACCGACTATCTCAGCACCGCGTTCCCGATGAGCCCGTCGAACCGGCCTGCCGCGTCGGCGTTGCCGCCGAAACCGCCGTTGGCGTTGTTGTTGCCGCCGCCGGCGATCGCGCCCCCGTTGCCACCGTTGCCACCGCGAG